>JAFYHC010000108.1 GCA_017539385.1 Solobacterium sp.
CAAGCGGAACGAGTTCTTCGATTGTACTGAAAATAAAATGATCTTTTTTGATATTGCAGCGATTAGTCATAACCATAAAAAACCTCCATACATCCACCTATATTATACCATGCGTGCATGTATTTGTGGAGAAAAAAACAGCAACCACTTCAGATTTTGGATGTATGGAGGTGGTTTCTGCTTTCTTATTTTAACATGTAGACTTGCGTAAAACTATTCCTACTTTGTCAACAAGCTGAGGCAGGTCAGTGACCTGCCTGGATATGATCAGAATCAGAAGAAGCGCTCTACGAGTTCTCTGGAGTATTCTGCTGTTTCATCCATGTCGCCGAAGGACATGACTTCGCCGGCATAATATGTATCATATTTGCCCTGCATGCCTTCAACTTTTTCATACCAGCCTGCTGCGTAGTCTTCGGAGAAGACGTGCGGGAAGTAGTACCAGGACTGTTCGTTGACGATGTTGGAAGCCGGGTTGCCCATGGTCTTCAGATCATCGAGAACGGTCTGTTTGCAGACTTCGTACGGGATTTCTTTGGAATTCTTATGCTTGCGCAGTGCATAGGTCGTGATGACCTGATCCTTGGTGTCTCTCCATCTTCTGTAATAAACCATCAGATGGCCGAGGCGCTCCGGTGTCATGTTGTCAAATACATAGTAGGAGATCTCCGGATGATCTTCCGGCTTTGTCTCAGCTGCCAGAACGTCATAACGCTCGTATTCGATCTTGCTGAAGTATTCTTTCTCATCTTCACGGGCATCCGCATAGTTCGGGAAGTACTGCAGCGGAGCAGTGACGATCAGCTTGTCATATTCTTCTGTTTCACCATTAACTGTGACATAGACTTTGCCGTCTTTGCGCTCGATCTTTGTGATGTCGCTGTTGAGGCGTGCGTGGTTCTTCAGTTTTGCATCGAGGGATTCCCAGATGAACTGTGTTCCTTCTTTCCATGTCCACAGGTTGATATTGACGAAGTTCATGGTTGTCTGGAAGTCCAGATACTTTAATACATATGCAGCCGGGATCTCATCAAAGTAGCCATATCCGAATGATGTGAACGGTCCGATCCAGATGTCCTGGGTCAGTTCAACGCCATTGAGTTTGCAGAACTCCTTGAACGGCAGGCACAGGTCCTTCAGGTTCTCATTAACGCCGGATACCGGTTCACGGCCCGGTGTAACAGCATAGCCTTCATAACGGCCTTCGGAGACGCCTCTATGACCGTTGATGTCATAGCCCTTGTACTTTGTTTCGAGCAGTTCACCGAGCTTTTTGACCTGTTTCTTCATTTCCATCAGATGCGGGATCTTCAGAATGTTCTTCTTCGGGTTGAACGGTTCAATGACTTTACCGGTCTTGTCTTTGTAGTTGCGGTTCAGCTTCGGCCCGTCGTGTGTGATGCCGCAGAATTCTTCGACATCGTGAACGGCATAGTAGGACGGAACACCCATGATGGCGCCCATTTCATACCGGCGTCCGTTATAGTGCGGGCTGTGGCATTTGCCGCCGACATGGTCGTTCTTTTCCAGAATGGTGTAGTTCTCATAGCCCTTCTGTTCCAGATACATTCCAGCAGAAAGACCAGCCGGACCGGCACCAATGATGCAGATACGTAAACTCTTATCCATGATTATCCTCCATGTATGTTTATAACCTGTATTTATTATGGCACAGTTTGTGAAATGATGCACGGATGATTGTGATATACTGAGAAAAACGAGGTTCGTATGAAACGATATACAGGGTTTGATGAACTTCTGAAGGCACAGAATTCCACATACAGTGACGCACCTGCTTTTTGTTATGACTGTGACGGGGCAGTGCGCACGGTAACATATGGACAGTGGAATGCGGATGTTCATGCAGAAGCACAGAAAGTAAAAGAAAGCGGCTATGCGTGCATCGGGATCGTATGTGACGGCAGTTATGCATGCGTTGTGATGATCTTTGCATGTGTGCTGGCCGGCTGTCAGACGGTGCTTCTGGAAGCGATGCAGAACGCACAGGAGCGCCAGGAAGCACTTGTGCATACCGATGCAGAAGCAGTATGGATGCGGGGCGAACTGCGTGAAACCGGCACCCATATGGCACAGGAAGAGCAAAACAGGCGCAATGGCCGCATATTGTTTTTTACCAGCGGAACGACCGCGCACTCCCGGGCCGTCGTCCTGAGTGATGCAAGCCTGATGAACAGTGCCTATAACGGCGGATGTATGCTGCCGTTAACAGGGGATGACAGGATGCTGTGCGTCTTGCCGTTATCCCATGTATTCGGCTTTGTATGCAGCCTGCTATGGCCTTTGTCCTTTGGCGCATGCGTGGCACTGTCGCGGGGCATGCGTCATTATATTGATGACTGTGCGTATTTCCAGCCGACGGTGCTTTCGGCGGTACCGACACTATTGCAGTTTCTGCTAAAGTACAATGCCCTGAATCCGCAATTGCATACGATCCTGGTCGGTGCAGGAGACTGCCCGCCGGATGTCCTGCAGGCAGTGAAGAAATCGGGACGGCATATATCCTTCGGCTATGGATTAACAGAAACGAGCTCCGGCGTAGCGATATCCATTGGCGAAGATCCATTGGCGATGTCCGTCTGTCCGGATGATACGATCACACTGGCAGAAGACGGTGAAATACTCATATACGCACCTACCTGCATCATGCAGGGATATTATAAAGACAGAGCAGGCACCGAAGAGATCATGCAGGATGGCATCCTGCATACCGGGGATATCGGCATGATCGATGAAAACGGATGCCTGAGAATACGGGGCAGAAAGAAAGAAGTGCTTGTCTTTGCGGACGGCACAAAGATCTATCTGCCGGAATACGAAAGCAGACTGGCTGCGGCAATAAACAATCCGGAAACGGCTGTCGTCATGAAAGACAGCAGACCGGTGCTGGTGATGCAGAACAACGGCATGAGCAGACAGGATGTGATGGATGCGATTGGTCCTGTCATGAAGATGTATTCCAGAGGACGGCAGATCGCAGACGTATTGTTTACAGACCATCCATTGCCGCGTACTGCGACGGGAAAAATCAGAAGATGGCAATTACAGAAGGAGATCGGACTATGATTACAAGAGAAGAAGTACTGGCACAGATCCGTACCGTGATCGAAGAGAACGTACAGGATATGTTTGGAACGGATCTGCAGGAAGACACTGTGCTGAATGCAGAGGGAAATGTAGACTCAATGGGATTTATTCTCGTTGTTACAAAACTGGAAGGCATCTACAATGTCAAGATCCCGGATGAAGAATGGTATGAGATCCGTACATTGGGTGATCTTGCGGATGTCATCCTGAAATACATGCCGGAACAATAAGATATGTACAGAACATCACTGAAACTGAAAAACAGGGATGTGGATTATTACCGACGCCTGCGTCTGTCCCGTATGATGGAACTGTTCCAGGAAGCTTCCATTGCACATACGGAGACACTTGGTGCAGGACGCGAAAAGACACTGGACAGGGGACTGCTTTGAACCGTCTTTCAGCAGCGCACATGGATCTGCCGGATGCCGGAATATGATGAAGAGATCGTTGTTTTATCATGGCCCGGAAAGATGCAGCACGTGCTGTTTCCCCGCTTCTACCGCATTGAAGATACGAAGGGGAATCTGTTGGCAGAGGGCAGTGCATTATGGATCCTGACAGACAGCACGTCACGCCGCATGGTATTTCCGGAAAAGTACGGGATCGAAGTGCCGGAAGAAATCACCGGCATGGAATGCGAACTGCCGTGTGTTGTACGCAAGGAAAAAACAGAACATGAGGTTCTGTTTACCGTTCCGTATAGCTGGTGCGATCTGAACCGGCATATGAACAATACACGCTACTATGATCTTGCCGAAGACACGCTTCCCTTCGATGTGCATGCACAGACGCCGAAAGAGATCTGCTGCGAATATATCAATGAGATCCCGTATGGGACGCAATTGAAAGTGGAATGGATAGAGAAAGACGGTACATGGTATCTCTCGTTCAGCAGTGAGAAGACCTGTTTCCGCATGCGCATCGTTTATACATGCACGGATGCACAGAAGATATCTGCCATTTCTTCGGCGGATTCCGGCATGCCGTTGAGCAGCCATTGAAATGCAACGTTGGCCAGTGCACCGGAGTGAATATCGATCGTATAGCGCTCTTTGGGCGTGAGGCGGAGGTATTCCGGACTGCTGCGCCACTGGCGGTTGATCTGATCACTGACCACATTGCCAAGATCTGCCCGATAGATATCCAGCAGATAATGACGGTAGCGGCGGAAGGTGCGGAATGCACGCACAATATTCTGGCGGCTGCTGTAGTCACCTGGATCATAGCCGGGGGATTGGAAATAGTCTGTTAATACATCTTGTACCAGCGTGACCAGTATATCGGTCACGCTTTTATAATTCCGGTAATAGGAAGAACGGGAAACACCGGCCTGGGTGATGATCTCCGTAATAGTGATCTCCGTAATGCTTTTTTTGCGCATCAGTGCGAATAATGCTTCTGTAATTGCTTTTTTTACACGGATATTTTCCTGCTTTCGTTTGTCCATGATTTAGCCTCTTTTTTCGATATTCCTGATACAGTTTGCAAATATTTGTGTCATGTGCCTCAGTTGTGAAACCATGTGGAATGTGCTACGTTTGTTTCATATTATAGTACAGGCAGGAATGAAATGAGCACGGCAATTGTAACGGACACAAACAGCGGACTGAACAGGGCAGAAGGAAAAGAGAGGGGAATCTTCGTGATTCCGATGCCGGTCATTATTGACGGGCAGGATTATCTGGAAGGGGTCAGCATCACCCATGGCGATGTATATGCCGCAATGGCGGAAGGAAAGGACGTATCCACGTCCCAGGCATCTGCCGGCAGCGTAATGGATACGTGGGAAGAGGCACTGCGCTCTTATGATGAAGTGGTATACATCCCCATGTCATCCGGTCTTTCCGGCGCCTGTGATACCGGACGCCTTTTGGCACGCAAGTATGGCGGCAAGGTGATCGTGGCAGATAACCGGCGAATTTCCATGACCCTGTATGAAGCAGTCCTGGACGCAAAGAAATATGCGGATGCAGGCATGTCCGCCAGAGAGATCGCGGATAAGCTGGAAGCCGACGGAGCGGATGGCTCCATCTATATTACCGTTGCTTCGATCGAGCATCTGAAGAAAAGCGGCCGCATCACTCAGGCAGGCGTCACCCTGGCATCGTTATTGCATATCGTACCGGTATTGACGATCCAGGGAGGCAAGCTGGATGCCTATGAACGGGTGCGGGGAATGAAGGCAGCCGTCAAGCATATGATCGAAGCCGTGCGCAATGATCTGACAACATATCTTCATGCGCGTCCGGAAGCGTCAATCGTAATGGGCGTAGCCGGCACACTGACAGAAGAAAATGCCGTACAGACGGTCATCGAGCGCATGAAGCAGGAATTCCCGGACTATCCTGTCATCTATCAGCCGCTGTCCTGTTCCATTGCGTGTCATACCGGACCGGGAGCCATCGGCGTAGCCTTTGTGGCAGTAAACCATTAGCTGTGAAAATCACAGCTTTTTTTCAGAAAACAGCAGTCTGAAATAGTCAGATATTTTCATCTTTCCCCTTGATATGCTGAAAAACTGTGTATAATAGCAGGGAAACATGGGAGGTTAACCGATATGAGCCGAGTTTACAACTTCTCAGCCGGTCCGGCTGTTCTGCCGGAAGAAGTGCTGAAAACAGCAGCGGATGAAATGCTGGATTACAAAGGAAGCGGAATGTCCGTCATGGAAATGAGCCATCGCGGAAAAGTATATGATGCACTGATCAAAGAAGCAGAACAGGATCTGCGTGAACTGGTTGGAATCCCGGATGATTATGCCGTGCTGTTCTTACAGGGCGGCGCATCCACACAGTTTGCCATGGTGCCGATGAACCTGATGAAAAACGGCAAAGCTGCCTACATCATCACCGGTCAGTGGGCAAAGAAAGCATGGCAGGAAGGAAAGAAATACGGCGATGCAGTGGCAGTCGCTTCCAGTGCAGACCGTACATTTGCATATATTCCGGACTGCAGTGATCTGGATATCCCGGAAGATGCCGACTATGTCTATATCTGTGAAAACAATACGATCTACGGTACGGTCTATCATGAACTGCCGAATACAAAGGGACATCTGCTGGTATCCGATATGTCCAGCTGCTTCCTGTCCCGTCCGATCGATGTGACAAAATACGGACTGATCTTCGCCGGTGCGCAGAAGAACGTCGGTCCGGCCGGTGTAACGATCGTGATCATCCGCAAGGATCTGATCCGCGATGATCTGCCAGAAAGTGTACCGACAATGCTGAAGTACAAGACACATGCGGATGCCGGTTCCATGTACAATACGCCGCCGTGCTACAACATCTACATGTGCGGACTGGTCTTCAAATGGCTGAAGAAAAACGGCGGTCTGGAAGCAATGGAAAAGAAGAACCAGGCAAAAGCAGCCAAGTTCTATGCATACCTCGATTCCAGCAAAATGTTCAAGGGCACCGTGGATGCAAAAGACCGCTCCCTGATGAACGCACCGTTTGTGACCGGTAATGCAGAACTGGATGCAGAATTTGTCAAGAAGGCAGAAGCTGCAGGTCTGGTATCCCTGAAGGGACACCGTACAGTCGGCGGCATGCGTGCAAGCATCTACAATGCAATGCCGGAAGAAGGCGTTGATGCACTGATCGAATTCATGAAGAAGTTCGAAGAGGAGCACGGAGCATGAAAGAGCGTAAGATCTATTGCCTGAACCAGATCGCCAAGATCGGTCTGGATCAGTTCCGTGAAGGTTATTCCACGACCCAGAATGAATCCGAAGCAGCCGGTATCCTTGTCCGTTCTGCAGACATGAAGGATATGGAATTTTCCGACTCGCTGCGCGCAATTGCAAGAGCCGGTGCCGGAGTGAACAACATTCCACTGGAGCGCTGTGCAGAGAAGGGAATCGTTGTCTTCAATACACCGGGTGCCAATGCAAACTCGGTAAAAGAACTGGTGATCGCCGGCCTGCTGCTGGGATCCCGTGATATTATCGGCGGCAATGCATGGGTGCGCGCCAATGCGGATGATCCCACAATTGCCAAAGATGCAGAAAAGGAAAAGAAAAAGTTTGCCGGACATGAGATCCAGGGCAAGACACTGGGCGTCATCGGACTTGGTGCGATCGGTGTTCTGGTGGCCAATGCGGCAGTTTCTCTCGGCATGAAGGTCTATGGCTATGACCCGTATCTCTCCGTTTATTCCGCATGGCATCTGAGCCCGAGCGTCCGTCAGGCTTCCGGTCTGGAAGAGATCTGGCAGGTATCGGACTTCATCACGATCCATGTACCGGCAAATGACAAGACACGCGGCATGATCAACGCTGATGCAATTGCCAGAATGAAAACAGGTGTCAAGCTGCTCAACTTTGCCAGAGATGTACTGGTAGATGAAGAAGCACTTGCGCCGGCATTAAAGAGCGGCAAAGTATCCTGCTATATCTCCGACTTCGCCAATCCGCTGTCTGCACACTTCGAAAATGCGATCGTATTACCGCATCTTGGTGCTTCGACGCAGGAAGCAGAAGACAATTGTGCGGTCATGGCAGCGAACCAGCTGCAGGATTATCTCGATAACGGCAATATCACCAATTCGGTCAATTATCCGAATGTCTCTGCCGGTGTATGCGAAACAGAAGCACGCGTAGCCATCCTGCACCGCAATATTCCCAATATCCTGTCCCAGATCACTTCGTTCTTCGGTTCCAACGGTCTGAATATCGAAAATCTTGCCAATAAGGGACGCGGTGAATATGCCTATACACTGCTGGATATTTCCCATCCGATGCCAAAAGACACCGTGGAGCGTCTGAAAGCGATCGAAGGCGTCCTGAAAGTACGCCGCGTATACGAAAAATAAGCGTGTAAGCCTTTACAAAAGACATGTGAAAAACATGTCTTTTTATTATCAATATCTAATTAATTGAGAACTGTTTATTCGAAGGGGATGAAAACCGTGCATACAACTTCGTTGCCGTCCTGCTCACAAATGAAATATCCATGATATTTATTAGCAATTGCCTGAATGGTTTTCAGCCCATAACCATGTCTGTCATCGTTGGCTGAAGTGATAAACTGACCGTCTGAATTAACGACTGTTCCATTCACGGAGTTACTTACCTGGACCATTGAAGTTTCCCTGACCTCGCGTATATTCACACGGATTGTTTTACCTATGCCTGCGTGAACGATTGCGTTATCAATCAGGTTTGAAAGCAGCAGATATAAATCACTGTCTTCCATTGCAATCGCCTGTGTGATATTGAGTGTACAGATGAAGTTCAGACCTTTCTGTATCGCTTCATCCTGTTTAATGTTCAAAACATAGTTAACCGCTGGCATGATCGTATTTATCGGTACCGGGGTATTGTTTATATTATCAATCATCCTGACTGCATCCTGGATTTCTTCGGAACTCAGATCCATGTCTTCTTTAGTGAGAAGCGTAATAAAGTGCTTCATATCATGCCGCATACTATTGAGTTCCTGCCGCATCTGCAGCATTCTTTCATTTGACTGGAGCTGACTTTGAAGTATTTCTACTTCCAGACGCTGTTTGTTTTCCTGCTGAATATGAGAGTACATGGATTTGAAAAGAACAAGGATCATAATAATGAAAATCAGCACACAATAAACACCCAGCAGCAGGTAATATTGCCATGTTTCATATTCTAAATAAACCGTTTCAAAGCAAACGGCCATTATATTGCATAAACCTATAAGTGCAGCGGAAATAAACCAGTCCTTTTCCGGCATATTAAATGCATTTTTACGAATGATTTTTGCAATTATGTAAAAACAGGCAACATGACTGATCTGAATTAATAAATCAAAGGGCAGCTGATATAGAAGCAATACTTCATATAAGGTCTTTCCCGGAAACAGCCATAACAAAACAGACATATCTACAATCGAATTAATAATCGATGTAAGCGACAGCGGTATAATGCAAAACATCAGTGCTTTCCCACGGGAAATATATGTTGTTAATCGAAGATAAATAAAGAAAATCAAATCGAATATAATCGTTAGTAAGGACTGTGAAATAGAAAACTGATTGATATATGAAATCAGCAAAAAACAGACAATAAACGTTATGACAGACAGTATGGCAGTGTTTCTTTTGTGATCAATGTTCAGATGGTAGAGAAAAAAGACAAACAATGCCTGTTCAAACAGGTTGATACAAATATCAAACATTACTCACCTCGATGAATACATCAGAAACATTTTGCAGACTGTAGAATATTGTGTTTTCGGAATACTTAAACTCTGTGTATTGGAAAGAATAGCTTTATATTCGGTTATTTTCTGAATATGGCTCATATTCACCAGAAAACTTTTCCCTATTTGAACAAATCCCACAGAACTTAGCTCGGCAGATAGTTTTTGCATTGATTTTCTTTCGCGTATTTCGGTACTGTCGGCAAGATGGATATACATATCATTATGCGATACTTCAAAATATATGATCTGCTCAAATGGTATTTTTTCGATTCCTCCGGCTGTTTTTGCAATGTATGTATTATTGGTTCGATAAGCCAAGTATTTTTTTAGGAAATACGTCAAATCTTCTTCAAGATTGCTTTTTCTTACAAAGTAAAAAGCATTCAGCCGAAAAGAATCATACACAAGGTTTTCATGTAGTGTGCAGAATACAATGATAGCTCTGGCATATTTTTCATAGATTTGGTTTGCTAACTGAAAACCATTTACGTCTGGCATATCAACATCCACAATATACATATCAAAGTAATCCAGAATTCCGGCGTCAGCGGGATTTTGGAAAGATTTGATCTGAATGATCGTATCACTTCCATGGCACAGTTGAAAAAGAGTATTCTTGATGATCTGAATATCATTTTTTTTGTCATCTATCAAAGCACAACGAATTATCATGTTTTTCTCCACATATTGGAATGTTTTAGCAATGACATGCAAAGCGCATTCCAGCTACTTGCATAGCAAATAGTAAATGCATAATGTGATTCATACAAAGAAAAAGCAGAAAATGCAAGACAAATAAGAACGAGATTTCGTACCAATTTGTTTCTGTTATTTATGACTTCCTGTTCTGTGAGCGGATTGTAAATATGCTGGACAGGCGCATTTTTTATGATGTATGAAATTGACCCCAAAAACATTAAAATGATGATTCGAAAATCCGTGATGAAATTAGAACATACTAGTAAAAAAACAAAAACGAGTTGGTAAGAAAGAAAACAAAGAAGTCTTGTGGATGCGTGCCATCCACCTGAATGCCTTCTCATACTGGTGAATGACAGTAGATAGACGATACCTTGAAACAGGTCTCGAGAAATAAAGGCTATGAAGAGAAGAAACAGCATATTTATACTGTCATTTACTATTATATCAATACCATGGCTTAAAAATACCATTTGGCAGTCACTGAAGGAGTACTTTGATTGTATATGTGAATATAACTTGCCTTTCATATGTGCAAAATAATCCATTGGAACAAATTGTCAATGGTTATGGGCTGAAATGCATGAAATACGGGCCAGCCCATCCAAAGGGCTGAAATCCCCGCGAAAGTAGAAAATGATGAGAAAATCATTAAATTGTATATTAGGAGGTAGTTCATTATGAATACACTATTGCGAGCTTTTTTTGAACAAATCATTAATTATGCTAATCTTGGGGATAGTATTATCCAGGACAAGTAAAACCCGGACATGAATCATAAACATAAACTTCTAAAAAAAATGCTTCAGCTGGCACTTATATGCACTGTAACAGGCTGTGCAGTAAAGAAAGAAATCAATCTGCAGCGTCTGCAGGAACTTAGCACGATGACAGCTGAACAGTGCCTGCAGGAACTGGAAAAAGCAGGATTCCAGGATACTGGTGCATATGACTCGCGCCAGCAGACAGCAGAAGCTGCAAAAGAGATCATAGTGTTTTACAAAGACGGTGGAACCCCGGAGAATATGCCGTTTGATTATTCCGGCATGACAGAAATGGCAGAGAAGATCTGGGAGGTTTTGAGCAGGTAGGATCTGCTGCATATGCAAAATAGAGGCAGTTCATGGATTGTGGACTGCTTTTATACTGTTCTCTTCTCTTTTTTTTGGGGTGTGAGAAGGCTTTATCGATATGGAAAAAACAGACTTACGTATTTGTAATATAAGATGTCATCAATCTTTCATAAAACGGTCCTTTTATCGTTTTGAATCATATGGAGAATTCTGTATAATACCAATGAGGAGTTATCTTCTTTTAATCATGGAAAGGACAAAGCTTTATGACGAAATTAAGTAACAGCGCTGTTCTGAAAATTACCGAGATCTGTGATCGTTACAAAGATGAACCCACACCTTTGATGATGATCCTGAGTGATATTCAGAACGAATATGGTTACATTCCGCTTGAGGTACAGGAAGTTGTCTCGAAAAAGACAGGCATTTCTGTAGCGGAAATTTATGGTGTTGTGACCTTCTACTCTTTCTTCTCGCTGACACCGAAAGGAAAGTATGTAATCGGCTGCTGCCTTGGTACAGCCTGTTATGTAAAGGGTGCCCAGCAGGTCATCGACAAGTTCTCTGAGATTCTGGAAATCAAGCCGGGTGAAACATCCAAAGACGGCATGTTCACTCTGGATGCTCTGCGCTGCATCGGCGCATGCGGCATTGCACCGGCTGTCAGCATCAACGGAACCGTCTACCCGAAGATGAGTGTAGATCAGGTATCCGGCATTATTAATGACTACCGGAACAAGGAGGCAAATGCATGATCCGTACATTTGAAGACTTTAAGGGACAGACAGATGCTTTGACTGCTTCACTGCAGGAAAAACTGAGTGGTGCAGACGGAAAGCGTCACATCGTTCTGTGCGGCGGTACAGGCTGTCTGAGTTCCCATTCCGATGAGATCAAGGCCCGGTTTGAAGAAGTCCTGAAAGAAAAGGGTGCTGATGACCGTGCAACTGTCAATATCGTCGGATGCTTCGGTTTCTGCTCGCAGGGACCGTTCGTTAAGATCTATCCGGAAGATACACTGTATCGTCTGGTCAAGATCACTGATGTAGAAGAAATCGTTGAATCGGATATCCTGAATGACACAGTCGTTGAGCGTCTGCTCTATGTAGACCCGGTCACGAAGGAAAAAGTATCCAAGCAGGATGAGATCAACTTCTATAAGAAGCAGCGCCGTGTAGCTCTGTATGGCTGTGGTGTCATCAATCCGGAAGATATCAATGAAGCACTTGGCATGGGCGGCTTCCAGGGCCTGAAGAGGGCACTGACAATGAGTCAGCAGGAAGTAATCGACGAAGTGCTGAAATCCGGTCTGCGCGGACGCGGAGGCGGCGGTTTCCCGACCGGCCGCAAGTGGCAGTTCGCTTACAATGTAGAAGCTGATCAGAAGTATGTTGTATGTAATGGTGACGAAGGCGACCCGGGTGCGTTCATGGACCGTTCCATTCTGGAAGGAAACCCGCTGGTTGTTATCGAAGGCATGGTCATTGCCGGTTATGCATATGGTGCATCTGAAGGCTACTTCTATGTACGTGCAGAGTATCCGATCGCTGTCAGACGTCTGCGCAATGCAATCAAGCAGGCGGAAGAAATCGGTCTGTTAGGCGACAACATCATGGGTACAGACTTCAGCTTCCGCTGCCATCTGCGTCTGGGTGCAGGTGCATTCGTCTGCGGTGAAGAAACAGCACTGCTGAACTCCATCGAAGGCAAGCGCGGTATGCCGCGTCCGAGACCGCCGTTCCCGGCAGTCAAGGGTCTGTGGGGCAAGCCGACCTGCGTCAACAACGTTGAAACACTTGCCTGCGTACCGTATATCCTCCGCAATGGATGGGAAGAATTCGCAAAAGTAGGTACTGAGCGTTCCAAGGGAACAAAGGTATTCGCACTTGGCGGTAAGGTCAACAACGTCGGTCTTGTTGAAGTACCGATGGGAACAACACTGCGTGAGCTGATCTATGACATCGGCGGCGGCATTCCGAATGGAAAGAAGTTCAAGGCGATCCAGACCGGCGGTCCGTCCGGCGGCTGTCTGACAGAAGAATTCCTGGATGAACCGATCGACTTCGATAACCTCGTAGCCAAGGGATCCATGATGGGTTCCGGCGGTGCGATCGTTATGGATGAAGACAACTGTATGGTTGACGTTGCCAAGTTCTATATGGAATTCATCTGTGATGAATCCTGCGGCAAATGTACACCATGCCGTATCGGTACAAAGAGAATGCTCGAGATCCTGACAAGAATCACCGAAGGCAAGGGAACAATGGAAGATCTGGACGAACTGGAAGAACTCAGCCAGACCGTTAAGACGAACTCCCTGTGTGCTCTTGGACAGACGGCTTCCAACCCGATCGACTCCACGATCAAGCATTTCCGTGACGAATATATTGCCCATATCGTTGACAAGAAGTGCCCGGCACATGTATGTAAGAAACTCATGTCTTATGTCATTGATCCGGATAAGTGCATTGGCTGCGGCATGTGTGCAAAGGCATGTCCGGCAAACTGCATCACAAGAACCGACTATGTTGCGCCGAAGCATAAGCTTGCGTCCATGAGCATCGATTCTGCGAAGTGCGTGAAGTGCGGCACCTGTATCTCGACATGTAAGTTCGGGGCTATTTCGAAAAACTAAGAGGAGGACCGTTCATGTCATTGGTAAATATTAAGATCGAGGGCGTACCGTATCAGGTAGAGAGCGGATTAACGATCCTTGAAGCCGCAAAAGCGTGCGGATATGAAATTCCGTCCCTGTGCACATTCAACCACGGGGAATGCAACCAGGGTTCCTGCCGTGTCTGCCTTGTTGAGGCAACAGGCGCAAGAGGACTGGTTGCCAGCTGTGTCTATCCGGTCAATGAAGGTATGGAGATCCGCATCTCCTCGCCGAAGGCCGTAGAAGCCAGAAGAAGAAGCGTAGAACTGCTTCTTTCCAACCACAACAAGAACTGCCAGCAGTGTGATAAGAACGGCAAGTGCGAACTGCTGCACGTTGCTACACTGACAGGTGCCCGTGAAGGTGCCTTCGAAGGCGTTCATTCCGAAACATATATCGACGAACTTGCACCGGGTCTTGTCCGTGATACATCCAAGTGCATTCTGTGCGGAAGATGTATTGCACGCTGCTCCAACGCACATGGCCTTGGTATCCTGGGATTTGAGAACAGAGGTTTCCGTACATTTGTTTCTCCGGCACAGAACAGAAGCTTTGCCAACTCTCCGTGCATTCAGTGCGGTCAGTGCGTCAACGTATGTCCGACCGGCGCTCTGATGGAGCACAGCGAGATCTGGAAAGTCGACAAGGCACTCAAAGAAGGCAAGCATGTTGTCGTACAGGCAGCTCCGGCTGTCCGTGCAGCACTGGGTGAAGAATTCGGATATCCGATCGGCACACCGGTTACCGGCAAGATGATCGCTGCCATGCGCAGACTTGGATTCGAAAGAGTCTATGATGTCAACTTCGGTGCTGACCTGACGATCATGGAAGAAGGTACAGAACTGCTGCACCGTGTTTCCTATGGCGGAGTTCTGCCGATGATCACATCCTGCTCACCGGGCTGGGTCAACTATGCGGAATACAACTATGGCGATCTGCTGGATCACCTGTCCAGCTGCAAGTCCCCGCACCAGATGCAGGGTGCAATCATCAAGTCCTACTGGGCTGAACAGAACGGATATGATCCGAAGGATGTATTCGTTGTCTCCGTTATGCCGTGCGTAGCGAAGAAATTCGAGCGTCAGAGAGAACAGATGAATGTAAACGGCATCGATGATGTCGATGCAGTTATCACAACACGTGAACTTGCAAAGATGATCAAGAGAAGCGGTATTATCTTCAACCGTCTTCCGGATGAAGAATGGGATCAGGACATCATGGGTGATTACACCGGTGCCGGCGTTATCTTCGGCGTTACCGGCGGTGTCATGGAAGCTGCTCTGCGTACCGTTTACTACAAGCTGACAGGCAAGGAATACGGCAAGATCGTATTCGACGAAGTCAGAGGACATGATGCAGGTATCCGTGAAGCATCGATCGACATTAACGGCGTTGTCGTCAATGTAGCAATCGCTTCCGGCATGAAGTCTGCGAAGGTCCTGCTGGATGAGATCCGTGAAGGTACTTCCAAGTATCACTTCATTGAGATCATGGGCTGCCCGGGCGGATGCATCAACGGCGGCGGCCAGCCGTATGTCAGGCCGGTCTTCCTCCCGAATGAACCGGACAACATCCTGGATATCTACAAGGAAAAGAGAGCACAGGCTCTGTACAGTGAAGACGAGCGGCAGGTACTCCGTCAGTCTCACAACAACCCGCAGATCCAGGCACTGTATGCGAAGTTCCTTGGGGAACCGAATTCCCATAAGGCACATGAACTTCTGCATACGACCTATGCGGCAAGAGAAGGATTCAACGACTGAATCTGATCAAAACAAACCGGAATGCGGCAGAGTACATCTGCCGCTTTCTTTTTGTATAATTGAAGAAAAAGGGAGGTACATGCATGAAAACGGCGGTCATCGGTGTAGGCAATATGGGAACAAGATATGCCTGTCTTCTGCAGGATGGAACGATCGAAGGAATGGAACTCGGGGCAGTAACACGCATTCGTGAACGGCAGAGGGAACTGCTGGCGCCGTCCCTTGCGAATGGACTGCCGGTATATGAAAGTGCAGATGCGCTGTTTGATGCGTTTGAAAAGGGAGAGATCCACCTGGATGCCGTAATCATTGCAACACCGCACCGCACCCACTGTCCGATCGCACTGCGGGCGTTTGCGAATGGCCTGCATGTACTTACCGATAAGCCAGCCGGCATCTGCAGCAGACAGGCACGGCAGATGGAAGAAGCAGCCCGTGAGAGCGGCTGTGTATATGGGATCATCTTTAACCAACGCACTCTGCCGCAGTTTCAATTCCTGCATGATATCTTGCACAGCGGCAAATACGGGGCCCTCAAGCGGATGGAATGGGTCGTGACAGACTGGTATCGTCCCAACAGCTATTACGCTTCAGGAAGCTGGCGTGCGACGTGGAATGGCGAAGGGGGAGGCGTATTGCTGAACCAGTGTCCCCATAATCTGGACCTGCTGCAGTGGATCTGCGGGATGCCGGAAAAAGTGCGTGCTTTCTGCAATGAGGGACGCTATCATCCCATTACTGTCGAAGATGATGTGACCATGTTTCTGGAATGGGAGAATGGCGCACACGGTACATTTATCACATCGACCGGTGAAGCCCCCGGCATCAACCGTCTGGAGATCGTGCTGGAAGATGCCATGCTGGTATATGAAAACGGGGAAGTGCGTATTGGTGAACTGGTACCGGAACTTGGCTGTCCGGAAGAAGAATATCGCAGAACGGCAAAGAATCCCTTTGCAAAGATCCGCGGTACATGGAAGACATATACGTTTGAAAAGCCCGATGATCCATACCGCATCATCCTGCAGGGATTCGCCGATGAGATCGCCGGGAAAGGCAAATGCATTGTCCCCGGCAGCGAAGGACGCAAGAGCCTGATGATTTCCAATGCGGCATACTGGTCCTCCTGGAAAGACTGCAGAGTATCTCTTCCGGAATTCGATACCCGCAATGAACAGCTCTATGAATATGACTTTGAAATGCTTTTAAAAGAAAAGATGAAAGAAGAGGAACAGAATACATGTGCAGCAGGATCCGCTTCGGCATCATAGGCTCCGGCTGGCGTGCATTGTACTATGTGCGTATTGCAAAGGCACTGCCCGGTCTGTTTGAACTGTGCGGAATGGTATGCCGTACAGCAGAAAAAGCATCCCGCATCCAGCAGGAATACGGGATCCCGGTATGTACCGATGCAAAAGAACTGGCAGAGAAACGGCCGGAATTCGTTGTGGCGGCGGTGGATAAGGCGCATGTGCTGGACGTTGGCGTGGAATGGCTGCAGAAGGGTTTTGCGGTATTGGCTGAGACACCGGCTGCGGTGGATCGTGCTTCTTTGCGGCAAATGAAAGACATCGCCGCATCACAGAAGAAATTTGTAACAGCAGAGCAGTACCGCCTCTATCCGGAGAATACTGCGAGGATCAAACTGGTGCAGAAGGGATTGATCGGAGCACCATCGTATCTCTATCTGTCCCTGGCGCATGAATATCATGCGGCTTCCCTGATGCGTGCATTTCTGGAAATTTCCCCGGAAATATCCTATACGGTACAGGCATATGCCGCTTCCTTTCCGACAGCAGAAACACTGAGCCGCTTTGAACAGTATACGGACGGCAGGATCGCTGCTAAGACGCGTACCTGTGCAGTCATTGCCTTTGAAAATGGCCGGACATGTCTGTACGACTTCGACTCCGAGCAGTATCGTTCCCCGATCCGCAGCAGTCACTGGAAGCTGCAGGGAACACGCGGAGAGATCTTCGATGATACGGCAGTATGGCTGGATGAACACAATCAGCCATGCTGCGAAAAGATCATTACACAGTCTTCTGTTGTTCATACCGGTGATGCCAATCCGAATTTCCGACAATATGAGACCATTGAGCAGATTACCTTTGCCGGTGAGATCCTGTATGAACACTCCAAAATCATTCATGGACTGTCACAGGATGATACAGCCATCGCACAGATGCTGGTGCAGATGGCATCCTATGCAAAAGGAAAAGGCGAAGCACCATATTCACTGCACGAATCCATTGCGGATGCGGAATTTGGCATAGTGCTGCGGGAAGCGGCAGAGACCGGCAAGCGCATGCATGCGGGAGAATTGCTGCAACAGCAACCATATAAAAAACAGCTGCGGAGTGCAGCTATTTTCAGTGGGCAATAGAATTGTAAGCAGGCAAGCCGCCGTCTTCTTCCGCATGGCGTACTGCAGAGGCAATGGCTTCTGCCATGGCGCGGGCTGCCAGTGTGCCGGCTGCGTTGAGATCTGCGGGGACTGCGGCTGTACTCATGGCATAGATGCTGTCGCCGTCAAATTGTGTATGAACGGGACGGATGGCGCGGGCAAAGCCGTCATGGGCCATGCCGGCGATCTTGGTGAGCTCCGTCTTATTAAACTTGCCATTGGTAAGGATGGCGCCGATCGTGGTGTTCTGGTTGAACAGATCGACCGTGCCGCCGGCAATGCGGTACAGTGCTTCTTCGGCATCGATGAAGCATTTTGTTTCCCGGTCATACATGCCGGCAAGCTTTTCATTGGTATCCGGATCATAGATGTCTCCGGCTGCGTTGACTGCCACTACAGCCGCAACCCAGAGATCACCCAGACGATAGCCTTTAAAGCCAAGACCGGACTTCATGCAGTAGGGGGCGCCGAGCACCTTTCCGACAGTCGCGCCGCATCCGGCTCCGTAATTTCCTTCCCGGAATGGTTCCGGCTTTTCACAGGCCTGTGCACCATGTGTGCTGCTGATATGCTCTGTGCTGCTTTTGAAACTGAGATCAAACAGGCAGGATGCGCATACGATCGGCACAACACCAAACCCGGTCGGAAAACCGATATTCTGCCGCTGCAGATAGTCCATGACACCGGACGCCGCATCCAGTCCAAACGCACTGGAACCGGATAATACAACGGCATGCACAGCATCATTGGCGGCTAATGGATTTAATAAGCCGCTTTCCCGGGACGCCGGTGCGCCGCCGCGGATATCAATGCCGGTAACGGCACCCTTGCGGGCCAGGATCACCGTCAGTCCGCTGCCTATTTCCGGCTCGGAAAGACTGCACAGTTCAAAGCCTTCCAGTTCTTCCGGTGTGATCGGCTTTAATACATCCTCCAGCATCAGAGTGCACTCCTGATCGCCGCAAGAAGCTCATCATATGTTTCATATGCCGGTAATTCCGGATGTGCTGCCTTGATGGCGTCCGTAGAGCGGAACAGGAATCCTGCTTTGGACGCGAGGATCATATCCAGGTCATTGAAACTGTCGCCGGCAGCGATCGTTTCATAGCCGATGGACTGCAGCGCCCTGACCGTCGTGAGCTTGGAATGTGCACAGCGCATCGTAAAGCCGGTGATCTCACCGCTGTCTGCTACTTCCAGCGTATTGCAGAAAAGTGTAGGCCAGCCCAGTTTCTTCATGAGCGGAGAAGCAAACTGCTCGAAGGTATCACTGAGTATGAGCACCTGTGTTTCACTGCGCAGTGTGTCCAGAAATTCCCTGGCACCGGGCAGCGGATCGATCGTCGCAATGACATCCTGGATCTCTTTAAGACCAAGACCATGTTCCTTTAAAATACCCAGACGCCAGCGCATCAGCTTATCATAATCAGGTTCATCGCGTGTTGTGCGGGTCAGTTCGGGGATACCGCTAGCTTTGGCAAATGCGATCCAGATCTCCGGAACGACAACACCTTCCATATCCAGACAGACAATATTCATGAAAGACCTCCGTTTTTTGCTTTCATAGTATTATTCTGTCCATAGAAATGCAACGTTCTGTCCATGGAACTTTTCAACTGTTTTGATAAAATATATGAGAAGGAGACTATATATCATGATCAGAAACGATGAAGGTGCTGTTGCTCTGAAGCACAGAGTAGTAGAAGGCATTGCCCGCATGGCCTGGAATGATGAGCTGAATGAGCAGAATAAAGAAGCTCTGGCGTATGAAATTTCACCGGGTCCGCATGCGACATGGCGGTGCTGTGTTTACAAAGAAAGAGAGATTCTGCGCTGGCGTATGCGTCTTGCCTGCAATGAACCGGCTTCTGTGACAAAACCATCCAATAATATTATCCAAATCATTGAACCGGCATGTGAAGAATGCCCGCTTTCCACGTATACCGTAACGGATAACTGCCGTCTCTGCCTTGGCAAGGCATGTATGAATTCGTGCCGTTTCGGTGCAATTTCCATTGGTGATACCCGTGCAAAGATCGATCCGACGAAATGTAAAGAGTGCGGTATGTGTGCACAGGCATGTCCGTATGGTTCCATTGCCCATCTGATCCGTCCGTGTAAGAAACCATGTCCGGTCGATGCCATTTCGTATGATGAATACGGCATCTGCAAGATCGATGAAGAAAAGTGCATCCGCTGCGGCAAGTGCATTCACTCCTGCCCGTTTGGTGCCATTGACTCCAAGGTGGAAGTGGTTGATATCATTAAGGCGATCAAGTCCGGCAGACAGGTCTATGCAATGTGTGCACCGGCAATTGAAGGACAGTATGGCAAAGACATTACCATGGCTTCCATCCGTGCAGCACTGAAGAAGGCTGGCTTTACGGATATGATCGAAGTCGGTCTTGGCGGTGATATGACAGCAGCATATGAATCCGAAGAATGGTATGAAGCATATCAGGAAGGCCGTTCCATGACAACATCCTGCTGTCCGGCATTCATCAACCTGCTGAAGAAGCATTTCCCGGATATCTACCGTGACAATATGTCCTCTGTTGTTTCCCCGATGTGTGCAGTATCCCGTCTGCTCAAGGCACTGCATCCGGACTGCATGACCGTCTTTATCGGACCGTGCATTGCGAAGAAGTCCGAAGCGGGTGAAATGAATATCGAAGGAAATGCCGACCATGTTCTGACATTCGGTGAGATGCGGATGATGCTGAAGGCAAAAGACATCACGCTGGAGCCGGTAACAGAACAGTATCAGGAAGCGTCCAAATTCGGTAAGGGATTTGCGGCAAGCGGCGGTGTTGCCAACGCAGTGCTGCGCTGCATGGATGAGCGCGGACAGGATACATCCGGCATTACACTGCGCAAGTGCGCCGGCGGAAAAGAATGCGTTGCTGCAATTCGTCTGCTGAAAGCCGGAAAACTGCCGGAAGAGTTCATCGAAGGCATGATGTGCGAAGGCGGCTGCGTCGGCGGACCGTCCAAGCATATCCAGGAGAATGTGGTCATGCGTACACGTGCACAGATGATGCAGAATGCTGATGACCGCAGCATCCTCGAAAACGTGAAGAACTATCCGATGGATAAGTTCTCCATGTTCCGCGAGAAATAATACAGCATACGAAATAGACCATGAGTCATGGAAGGCTCATGGTCTTTTTTGCGTGTTATTTCAGAAGCTCGTGGAACGGGATGATGCCGTCGACCAGTCCGAATTCCACGCTTTCTTCCGCGGAGAAATAATGGTCGTAGGACGTGGCTGTTTCGATCTCTTCCACGCTTTTACCGGTATGCTTCGAGAGCAGCTCATTGATCATTCTGCGCGTCTCGATCAGGCTGTCGGACATCGAACGGATCGAAGAGCAGCT
The DNA here is from genome assembly GCA_017539385.1 of Solobacterium sp. Taxonomy (GTDB): domain Bacteria; phylum Bacillota_I; class Bacilli_A; order Erysipelotrichales; family Erysipelotrichaceae; genus Bulleidia. The sequence goes on from JAFYHC010000108.1 coordinate 21,266, forward strand.
ACCGCCGACACCATTGGAGATCAATGGTTCATGCAGCATCGTTTTGCTGTGGGGAAGGATATACCTTCCGCCGGTTCCGGAAGCTAACAGGACCGCTCCCATGCTGTAGGCCCGTCCTGTACAGACGGTACGGATGGGGGCTTTGCTGGACTGGATGACATCGTATATGAGCATGCCGGCATCGATCTCTCCGCCCGGGGAGTGGATCAGCACGGTGATGGGAAGTGTATCATCTTCTTTGTTCAGATAGAGTACCTGTTCCACAAAATCACAGGCCATATCACCGTTGACCTCTCCCTTGAGGTAGATGATCCGGCTGGTGAAGTTGCGTGTTTCGATCGGTACGAGTGAGGTGCCGCTGCTGCTTTTTACTTCTACATGCATAGTTGAAATTCCTCCCTGTATGCTCAGTATAACGGGAGTCATGCAAATGGATGGACAGGGGGGATATGGGAAGAAGAAAAGAGGGATGTGATCCCTCCTGCGAGTCAGGCATTCTTTAATTCCGCTTTTGTCTTGCGGATATATGGATTGGTGTGGAATGCATACAGCAATTGTGCGGTCATTGCCACCCAGATGAGTGGTTCGCACCATACCACTGCATCGTACTGGAATTTTGGAATGAATACGGCAACGAACAGGATCTTGCCGATCAGTTCGATCACACTGGAAATCATCGGGATCAGCTTGGAACCAAGTCCCTGCAGAGCAAAGCGGGTCTGGATCAGCACACCGAGAACGGCATAGAACGGACCGACGATATACAGCATTTTCGAACCGTTGCCGATGATGACGGGATTGGTGGAACCGCTGATCATTCGGACAAGAGACGGTGCCGCAACAAACAGGAACGCCGATACGATCGCTGCCAGTACAAAGTCATAAATATATGCATCTTTCATGGCTGTTAAAATGCGGTCTCCCTGGTTGGCTCCCTTGTTCTGGGAGATGAATGTACTGATGGCAACGCTCATGGAAATGAACGGAAGGTTGCAGATGGCATAGATCTTGCGGGCAGCGACGTGACCGGCAATGATCTCCGTACCAAGGGAGTTGATGCCGGACTGCAGGATGATCGAACCGACTGATACGATCGATCCCATCAGTGCCATGGCAAAGCCCTGACCGGCAATATCACTGAGCAGGCTGCGTTCGATCTTAAAGTGCTGTGCTTCCGGAATCAGGATCGGCACCCGCCGCAGTATATACAGAATGCATAAGACAGCGGAGACACCCTGGGCAATGACAGTCGCTACAGCTGCACCGATCACACCCATATGGAAGGCTGTGATCAGAAGGATATCCAGGATAATATTCAGAAGGGAAGAGATGATCAGGAAGACTAACGGCATGACGGAGTTGCCAATTGCCCTTAACATTGCAGAACAGAGATTATACGTGAACATGACGATCAGTCCCAGACCGATCACTTTGATATATGCATAGGATTCATCAATGATATCAGCCGGTGTATTGATCAATTCCAGCAGCGGCCGCAGTCCGACAACTGCCAGAACAGTCAGTACCGCACACGTCACAAGACCGATCATGATCGATCCGGCAACCGAGCGCTTCATCGTATCTTCATCCTGTGAGCCGAAGCTTCTTCCGCAGACGATCGCAAATCCATTGCCAAGGCTCATGCAGAACTGCACCAGCATCTCAAAGACAGCTGCGCAGGCACCGATGGCGGCCAGGGATGTTTCACCCAGATAGTTTCCGACGATCGCTGTATCGACCGCATTATAGAGCTGCTGGAATATGTTGGAGATCACGATCGGAATCATGAAGATGATCAGTGATTTCATGATCGGACCGTGGAGAAGGTCTACCTGTGTTTTCTGTTTCATATGCGTATTATCCTTTCAATGTATGTATGATCGTATCAACGGCAATGGAGTGAATACCCTGTATCACAAGGCGCTGCAGGTCCTCTGCAGCGATGATCCGCGGCTTATGTGCATTGGGCATCGGCAGCGGAAACACTGCCTCTGACGGCGTTACAGCGCGGCTGTACCAGCCAATCACTTCCGGATCCAGCACCGATGTGATGCTCTGGATCTGCAGCCGCAGCAGTTCTTTAGCAGTGCACTTTGATGCATCGTCCATGAACGGCAGCCAGCGCAGCTCTCCCGCAGAGTGCGTGAAGCCGTTGTACAGCCGTCCGCCAATGATGATGCCGCAGCCAAAGCGCATGGCAGAAGGCTGATAGACAAAGGCAAGATGCGAAGCATCCGGAACATCCTGCAGGAAACCAATGGCTGCTGTATTTACATCATTTTCCAGGATGCAGGGCAGATTCCACCGGGACCGTACCCATGTGCCGATATCATTTTCATACCGTCCTGGATTGGATGCGATTCCATCGGCACACATGCCGGGACTGGCTGTGATCACGATCTGTATATTGCAGCAATTCTGCAGAAACTGCGAGAGAGCAGCACAGAAGGGCTCTTCCGCATACGTGTCTGACTCTGTTTCCATGCTCTGGCATACTCTTCCGTAAAGGTCCATTTCCATCATACGGAACGTAAAAGAGTCTTCTTTCTGCGTCACAAAGATACCGCATATATGCATATGGTCCGCATTCAGAGAATAGAGATGGGTTTTGCGCCCGACCCCGCTTCCGGTCTTTCTGGAACAGATCTCACCGCTGTCGATCATTTCATTCAAAGCAGTCACGATCAGTCCGTGCGACAGACCGGTCTTTTCTTTTAACTTTGCCAGCGTTGTTTCTTTGTCTGCATACAGGATCTCACGAATCACACTCCTGTTCTCACTGCGCAGGTCTTCTGTTTTTGCCATGTGATTATTCTACCAGTGTGCATGCATGGCGGTCAATAAAAAAGTCACGACGTGACAAAATAACACAAAATAGTATATGACAGCAGCCGGTATCTCCGTTATACTGCAGAAAGAAGCAATACCAGGAGGAGTATCATGGATATTACAAAAGAGATTCTGCAGGGCATTCTCGATGCCTACCCATATGAAGTTGTATTTGTGGACCGCACCCATACTGTACGGTGGATGAACCGCACAGCACAGAAACGCTATGGCCAGCGTGTCATCATCGGCAGCAGCCTGTTTAACTGCCACAATGAAAGCACAAAGCCCAAGATCGAAGAATTCCTGCGCCGTGCCGATGCCGGGGAAGAGGAAATGTTTGAAACCTATAACCGCAAGACAGGAGAAAGGGAATTCTTTGTTCCTGTACGCAATCAAGAAGGAATGGTTATCGGTTATTTCGAACGCCATGAAGTACCATGGTCTGCGGAAGAAGCAGCGGAACCGGTTGGAGAATACTGGAAACGCCGTCTGTAAAAAGAAGACGATGGCTGGGCAGGGAGACTTCCTCCGGGAACACTCTCTGCCCGATTTATTGTTTCGATTAATCTGTGATGTCTGGTTATTTTTGAGGATATTTGGCACGTTTTTAATGCTTTTTGCCAAATATCCCGAAAAATGTTCGTTTGTCACAGGTGGTATTGCATTTTTTTTTTTTTTTGCTTACTAATATAAGTATAGAATATCGGTAGTTATTACAATTTGTTCACTTTTCTGCTGACAGGTGGTATCCGCATTTCTTACACTCGTACACATCAGGTTCTTTTCACAGAATTCACAGTATTATTCGTATGTTGTTGATCATAATGGTCCTGGAAATTATTGGAGCTTTGGAGAGGGAGGTAATAAAAATGACTCAACATTGGAAACAGACAATGAAGAGCAGTGCTGAGGAACATTGTATTAAACTTGTTCTTTGCGGGATTCTGCTGCTGGCAGCGGGATGCAGTTCTGCATCTGAACTGAAATCCTTTGCGGATAGTTATACAGCCGCGGATAAAGAAACACAGGTTGTGATCCGCAATAAAGGAAACCAGAAGACACAGCCGGAAACAATGATGAGTGAAGAACAGATTGAAGAGGAACGGAAGAAGGAGGAACCCTGGACACTGGGATATCCATACTGTACGGTGGAAGCGATTGATCAGGGAATTCCGAACTATTATGCATTTGAAACAGGGTACCGGAAAGAACTGCTGCAGAAGATCACGGATGCCAAAGCAGAAAAAATCGATGCATTTACCGGTGATGCTGCGAAGGAATACATTGCATTTGAAACCGGCAGTGACCGTCTGACGGTGTACCAGGATGGCAAAGTGATATTGAACTACAAGGGCAATAAGTCCTATTACCAGCTGCCGGATACGATCGTATCTGATCTCGATGCGGCATATCGCAATGCATGGGATACCTATTACACAGCAGAAAAAAAGCCGTGCTGGGTCATTGTTGACGCAGATGGCAACAGAGTTGTTCCGGAATAGCGGAATGATTAGTGGATGAGTGAAGAACTAGGAAGTATTTTATATCTAAATGTTGTCGTATAAACTAAATTCGGCGTGTTCAGAAGCATATAAATAAAGAGCATAGGCAGTTAGCTTTGATTTTTATTCTTGATTATTTTTGTTGGGTTTCGGAAGAGCTTTCTTGGGCAGATTCGTTATTTCGATCATGACAGAGCAATGAAATTACTTTGAACCCCTGCCTCCGTAGGTGAGAAACATCGGAGCCCTTTATTTATAAAATGTTTCACTTTTGGAATCATATTAAGAGGCGAAGAGGTGAACGGAAGTCGAATCACTGTATACATTCATGTTACGTGCATTAGCAAATATATAATGAGAATGAAATGGAGAAAATGATGAAATATGCATATTTGTATTTTTTGACGTTAAGTGTATCTTTGTTGTTTGTAAATCCGATTCTTGCTGAAGATAATTCACAAACAACGGAGGAGGAAGATAGTATAACAGATTTTTTTTCGGAAACAGAAACGGAAAGAATGGAAAAAGAACTGATTGAGATTGGCTTGTCAAAAGTCAACTATTATGAAAAAACGAATCGCATGAATGTAGCATCTGCCAGTACATTTACTACCGGTAGCTGGAGTTGGAGGGATGGAATCATATGTATTACAGAATCGCATGTTTCCGTTGCCTTCAATAATGGTCATGCCGGAATAATGGGAATTGCTCCAGATTATAACATGACATATGAGGCAAATCCGGCATCTGGAGTTACAATATGTCCCGGTGATTACCAATCCCGGTTTCCAGGAAAAAATGTTTGGCAGGTGGATGTAACAAGCACAGATGATGGCCAAGATGAGGCTGCGGCGCAATGGACTAGGAATAGAATTGGGTATTCATATGGGTTTCCAATAACTTTATCGAACAGAAGCAAGTTTTACTGTTCCCATTTAATTTATGCTGCATTTAAGGATACCGCAAATGTCGATCTGGATACCAGTGCATTTCCTGGCTTTATCCATCCATTTGAACTCTTTGCCTCACCAGAAACAACAGTTACTTATCTAAGGTACTATCATGATGTTACGTATTAGTACGTTACTATTTGCAGTATTGTGTTTCGGTATCATCCTGACTGGCTGCAGTTCACATGAAAGCTATCCTGACAGTGAATCCGCAAGTCAGTATTACAATGCGGATTTCGTTATGTACACAATGAACAAAGCCCTGTATTTCGCTTTTGATGAAGAAGATGAAGTGAAACTTCTGCATCAGAGGCAGACAGACTATGACTGTGCATTTCTTGCGGACTATTTTGCGGAAACAGAGAATTACTGGTACACAGTAACGTCTGAAAAAACGGCAAATGAATATCAGATCGTACAAATTAATAAGATGACATTGACCGAAAAACTTTCGGATGTGATTGCGGATGGCGGTTATTCAGCAATGGGGATATGGAATGAAACGTGTGTTCACGCCGTGACTGCTCCGCATTATTATACGCTGGTGCAGCAGAATGAAGATTTAGATGTGGTACAAAGCAGAACATTCAGGGATGATACGCGGACCGTTATTGTTCTGGATGTCTGCTGCATCGGTGATTTCCTGTATGTATTGCTTGGCGATGAATCGCTGCATCAGTGGATACAGGTACTGGATCCGGATATGAACGAAGCGGCAGTCTATGAAAAACCGGAAGAATACGCGACTGTGCTGCGAATGACAGCGGATGGACAATGCATATGGCTTTCGGAAACCAATACACGTCAGAAGAGAAAGCAGGATCTGCAGCCTGCATATCGAATTATTCGGTTTGATCCGGATACCGGTGTATTTGGCAAAGAGATTATTACCTTGTCCAATGGATATCCGAAGGCGCTGCGCTATGATCAGAAACAGAATGTGCTTCTGATCACGCATGAAGAACTGTCGCTGGAGGATGCTGTATGGACCATGTATGATTTGGATACAGACAGGGAAGAAGTATTTAAGTTATCTGATATCGGTGTGGATGCTGCGCAGCTGCCTGTCCTGCCATTTGCAGCAGCAGGAAGTGATGGTGCCTGGTATTATATGGCAGATGGTTTCCTGTACCGGATCAGAATGGAAGAAGGAATTGTAAAGAAGTGGGATCTGTCCCGCTATAACGATCTGTATCCGCATGCCATTGTTTTTAAGACAAAGCAGACACAATAGCGATTTATATGCTGTGTCTGCTTTTTATCTGTAAAAGCAAAAAAACAGAGAATCATCGATCCTCTGTTCGGATATGGAGCTTACGAGATTCGAACTCGTGACCCCCTGCTTGCAAAGCAGGTGCTCTCCCAGCTGAGCTAAAACCCCATATATTTCTCTTCGAAGAAAGTGGGCCTGAATGGACTTGAACCAACGACCTCACCCTTATCAGGGGTGCGCTCTAACCACCTGAGCTACAGGCCCGTTTCATCGAATGCCTTATTATATTACCAAGTGAATTTTATAAAGTCAACAGGTTTTTGAAAAAGTTTTTTCAAATTTCGTTCTTGTCACTTTACGGTCATGAATCGGCTGTCTTGTACATCCTGTAATGGTGTGATATTGTAACGAACAGGTACGAGGAGAAACAGCAATGCAGGCTTTTATAGAATGGTTCATGGCTGGATTGGGCAAGTATATTTCCCCGCAGCTGTCTGTGTTTCTGGTCAGTATGGTTCCGCTTGTGGAAGAGCGCGGGGGACTGGTGCTGGCACGGTTATTGTATCTTCCCATGTGGGAAGGGGTATTCTGGTGTGTACTGGGCAATATTATACCGGTGCCGTTCATATTGTTTTTTATTGAGAAACTGCTGCACTGGATGTCATCGCATCATATGAGCAGGATCGCAGAGTGGATCGAACAGAAAGCAATTAAGAATAAACCGAAAGTAGATAAGTTCGGCTTCTGGGGACTGATGCTGTTTGTCGGCATCCCGCTTCCGGGGACAGGTGCGTGGACTGGGTCTCTGGTAGCAGCTTTGTTTGATATGGATCTGAAACATGCGTCTTTGTCGATCCTGCTGGGCATAGCCATGGCAGCAGTGATCATGACAACGCTGTCGTATGGAATATTCTGAAGAACAGGAGAGTGTCAAATGCAGTACAGTGCAGTAATCGTAGCGGCGGGAAGCGGAAGCCGCATGAATCTTGGATTTAATAAAGTATATGCCCATCTGCCGGAAGGATGTACGATCCTGGAGAAGACGATGTCGGTCTTTCTGGAAGATGAAGACTGCGTCCAGATCGTTGTGGTGACGGATGCGGCGGAATACCTGCATCATATCCAGACACGGGTGCCGGGACGCATTACCTTTGCCATGGGCGGAGATACCAGGCAGAGAAGTGTATTGAACGGAACAATGGCAGCGATTGCCGATACAGTGTTTATTCACGATGGTGCACGTCCGTTTCTGAGCAGGGAACTGCTGGATCAGCTGAAAGAAACGATGGAGACGGAAGAGGCGGCGCTGCTGGCGGTGCCGTGCAAAGATACGATCAAGATTGTTGAACATGGCTATGTACGCATGACAGTGGAACGCAATACGGTATGCGGGGCACAGACGCCGCAGGCATTCCGGACGGAGAAGATCATTGACTGTATCCACAAGGCAGAGCAGGAAGGCTATACCGGGACGGATGACTGTTCATTGGCTGAGAGGTATTCCAATATGCGCATCAAGGTCGTACAGGGCAGTTATGAGAATTACAAGATCACGACGCCGGAGGATCTTCGTTAGGCTTTTCGCAGCAGCGGAAAGCTTTTTCAATTGAAAAAACGGTCACCGCACGGATGACCGTATTTCGGCATGAATGCCTTTTTGCCGCATCTCATTATACATTTTGCCGGCTTCTTCGCGGGAAGCACAGGGAATCTCAAATACCGTCATATTGCGGTACTGCGCGATCTCTTCACGGGTGATCTTTTTGCCGTGGAAAAGATACAGCAGTGCGCGCAGGCGGTTTGAGCCTGTTGCGTTGATGCGGATCACGACCGGGCGGCTGCCGTGAAGACGCGGGTATTCTTTGCCGCAATAGGGGCAGGTAACAGCGTAGGAGCTGATTGTAAACGTGCGGCGGCATTCGCTGTTGGTGCATCTTTTCTTCATCGTGCTTCCTCCTTCCTTTCTTCATATACATTCGTTCGCTCGCTGCTGCTTTGGATCCGGTCTTCACCGTACATCTGTATCCTTCAGGAATATTCAGTCAACAGGGAGATGAGTCTGAGCCGGCGGTAGCGATCCGCCGACTTCTCACCCCGGCTTGCGCCAGAACCTGTACAGGATTGATTACCTGCAAATCTTACTGGCCATTCAGAAATGTTTTTGTATAAGATCTAAAGAACCTTATGCCCTTCTGATGGACGTGACCGAGATTGCGCTGCCATTCAGCTTCCATTACCGAATTCTTCCGTTATACGTGCATTTCTGCACTTCAAGGCGGACACTGACTCTTCGCATACCGCCGTCGTATCGGAGCGCCGCCTCCGATGTCCCGTCGGCTTATTCCCGCACAGCGGGCGTCTATTTCCAGTGCCGGAAGGTTCGTACTTTTTCCTGCGGATAGTTCTGCGACCGGAAGGTCCTGTTGGCAGTTTTGCCTTCTTCTGCCATCTCACAATGGCAGAAAAGTTTTGTACTGCAGGTATCCCTGCAGACTTGACTCAGAGTTCTCCGGCCTCGAAGCATTGGGAGTGCTTTGTTCATCGAGTTGATCCAAAGCAGGAGTGAACGATCGAATGTCATAGAACGTATCTTCAATACCCCGATTCTGCCCGTATTCCGGCCTTCGCCATACATCTGCGATGCTTCACGGATATTCTGTCATCAGGGATGCGGGCTGAGATCCGGGGAGCTGCCCCGTCACTTTCCGCATCGGCTTTCGCCTGAACCTGTCAGGATTGGCTGCCTGAACATTTCACTGCCCGTTAGAATGGCCATTCAGCTACTTTGACCGGCTTCTTCCGTTATTGCAAGGCGGAGCACATTGGTCGGCATTCCCTGCAGTGCCCGGGTGCGAATCGGACCTGTACAGGGTTATTCCCGCACAGCGGGTGTCTGTTGTTGTGCCCGGAAGTTCCGTACATTTCCATGCGCATGTTTCTGTGCCGCAGGACTTAGTTGGCGGTTTCCGCCTTCTGTAGAGCCGTTGCCGGCTGTACAAAGATCTTTCCGACAGGTATCCCTGGCGGTCAAGCTCTGTTCCCTGCGCCTCGAAGTACTGGCGTACTTTGAACATCGAGATGAATACGGACAGGATCCGGATATTGAAGAGTGCAGGATCAACCTGCACATACACAATACGACGGAAGAATGCGTGTCGAAGCAGGGGGGGGAGAAAAGAAAAAGATGCCGGTAATTACCAGCGTCTTTGGTTCAGATCTTTGATTTCAAGCAGGGCATTGTACAATTGTTCCTGCAGTTCTTTTTTGCTGAGGCTTCTGACATATGCACGCAATTCAGCAAGATGCTTCTGCTGTTGTTCCTCCTGTTCTTTTTCCCATTGCTTTACCATGTCCTCAAAGTCCTGGACAGCCTGCGGGACGGCGGTGAAATACAATGCGATCATGTGTTTGCAGATGACGTGTCTTCCTGCAGCGAACGCACAATTGCATACGGAGCGGCGGGGATGAACGGTATCGATGCGGACGGTGTATGGTTCAAAGGCGGAGCCTTGTACATGGCCTTCGTAGATGGTTGGAGAGATCTCTGTCCAGTCGGTGACTTTTTTGCTTTCGTAATAGTCCATTCCTCTCCATACCGACGTTCCGCTGGCAAGTTCGATCATTTTCATACGGACTCCTTTCAGCAGTCTTCCCATAGATCCTGCATGAATTCTTCTTTTGTTTCCGGCGCGCTGTGGCTTCTGATCGAGATGACAAAGTCGAGCGGTTCGATCGTCTCGGCGAATTTGCGGCATAATGCCGCGTCTTTTTCCCAGGAAGGGAAGACGCCGGAAGAAGCATCGCCGATAAACAGGACGCGTTCATTTGGTACGTGCACCAGCGTAGCGTCATCGGTATGCGGAGAGACGGTACGAAACAGGTGTACGGGACAATTGCCGGCATCAATATACAATTGGTTTTCAAAGAGAAGATCCGGGAGGGTGATCACCGGTTCCGTGTCTTCGTATTCTCTTTGGATCGTTTTATCCAGTGACAGGAAGTATGCGGTGCCTTCTGTTTTGATCTTTTCACGGAAAGAAGCAAGATGCTTTCCGGTGGCGCTATTGGCAATGACCAGACCGTTTGCGGCATGGGCAGCGAAGCTATGGTCCCAATGCCAGTGGGTCAGGATCGTAACAGATGGCAGGGGGAGATGTTCTTTCTCCAGGGCAGCGTAGAATTCATGAATATGATTCGCAGAATGGCCGGCATCGACTGCAATGCTGAAAGCATCGCCCTGGATGTAGCCAAGAGCCGGTCTGTCCCGGTACTTCTCATGGGGATAGATCCGGATGCGTTCACTGATGCGCTGAAGTTTCATATGCTTTTCTCCCTGATGTAAAAGTCAATGGTTACTTCTTTCTGATCCCAGTCACGGATCCGTTTTTCTGTACCGGTATAGACAAAGCCGGCGCTTTTGCATAAGCGGGCAGATGCTTCATTGTCATGGAAGCAGCCATAGCGAAAAGAGATGCCATGGTGCATGTCAAAGACCAGATGCAAAAGTGCCTGCAGGACTTCCTTCCCATATCCTTTGTGCTGATGCCGGGAGGCGATGCAGATGCCGGTTTCTTCGTACTCTCCCGGTTCATTTTCGCGTATGCCGGCAAAGCCGATGGCTTCATCTGTTTCTTTGAGACAGATGAAAAAAGCATCCCACTTGCTCTGGTATGCGATCGTTCTCTGCATGCGTTCTTTCGCTTCAGGAAGCGTTTCTGTAGGCTTCCAGAGCATGTTTTCAGCAAGATGAGTATCGCTCCATACATTGCGGTAAATGGCTTCCAGATCGCTTTCTTTTGCCTTGCGCAGGCTCAGGTGTTCTGTTTCCAGCTGCAGGATCATATGCCGGCACCTCCACAATGACCATAGCACAGGAAGCAGGCAAAAAGAAAGGTCATGTCACATGACATGACCCTCAGGTGCTTAACTGAAATAGACGTATTCGTCTGCCGGCGGAGTGGTATAGCGGCGGATCCCGGTTGCGTAGAGTACAACGGTCTTTGTACCATTGTCATCGACCGGTACCGTCTTCAGCTGTCCTTCTACCTCTACCCAGTCACCGATCTTCATCTGCCAGATCTTGACGCCGGTAACGGTGATCCCGCAGAGACTGGTATCCTGTGCGCAGCATACCATGGCTCTGCGTCCCAGTACGAATGTCTGCTTGTATCCGGGAATATTCTCCGCATACATGCCGCGCAGAATGATCTTCTTGCCTTCGTATTTGTCCGGATTGTCTACAGCATCCATGTACCAGAGACCGTAGTCGTCGTCCTTGATGTCAATGACATCGGCATTCACATCAAAGGGCAGCACACCGCTCTTCAATGTGACCGGTTCTCCGAAGTTTCCTTCATAGAAGATCTGGGCACTGCGGTTGATTGCCTTGATGTTGCCTCTGAGCATGCGTCCGTTGGTATCTTCCGTGCAGCGGTTAACAATGACTGTATCACTGTAGCGCAATTGCTCAAACAGCATCTGCCGCATGGCATTGATATACAGCTCAAACGTTGTTGCATCGACTGTGGACAGGATCTGCACCAATGGCCAGAAGCCCGGCATATGAGACAGAACAGTCTCAGTGACTGCTTGTGTTCCGTTCCATTCAATGAATACCTGACTTGGATGATAGATGGTATCGAGTTCCTGAATCTTCTGGATCGTCAGATCTTCCGCATCATCCAGGTATTCAACATAGGCATTGTGGCTTTCCAGGAAAGCCGGTTCATACTCTGTTTCACCCTGTTCCAGACACAGGATCAGTGTACGGTCCACGCCTTCCATAAACTGTGCATCGTTAAGAGTATCCTTGATCAGCGTTGTTTTTCCGCTGTCCAGAAACCCGGTGAACAGATAGACCGGTGCAGCCATTATTTCACCTGGAACAGTTCTTTCACGTTCTCAATATCGACTTTTTCACCAATTACGGTGATCAGTCCGGTATATGCCGGCTTGCCAGCCCGGATATCGGTGTCACCCGGCACATAGTCGAAGAACAGCCAAGTGCCGTCTTTGGACGGAACGATTCCCTTTGCACGGACGATATTCTCCGGCAGACCGTTCAGGGCTGTGCGGATCTCTTCTTCTGTATATGTGTTGATCGTTTCTACACCGACAGAGTC
>JAFYHC010000013.1 GCA_017539385.1 Solobacterium sp.
AAGGCTTATATAAAAACTATATGTATATATAAACTTAACTACTTTCACACTTTTCCGGATTCTGAAAACACCTCTATGGCTAATTGCCTGACAAGATAACAAAAAGCGTCAACCTATTTTTTAGGTTGACGCCATTGGGACTGCGAATGCAGTCTCTTTTCTGTTGGCTCTCTTACAAATACATGCCGTATAATAAGCATACGGAGAACCATATGGAAATAAGAAAGAAACAGCCGGATGTGACTGGCTGGCTTAAGAAAGAAAAGTGGTCTGTGATATTGCTGGTGATTGCGGCTGTGCTTTTTCTGGGGCTGCGGATGGTATTGCGGACACCGGAAGACAGCGGTGAGATGCCATCAGAGTATGCAGAATATGAAAAAGCAACAGTGACAGCGGTCGTGGCAGATAATACGGAGAAAGATCCAAATTCGGATGATGGGTACCGGGGTGATCAGACACTGGTCATGGAAGTAAAAAGCGGACAGTATAAAGGGAAGAGTCTTACCGTATATAACTATACCGGTCCGCTGTATGGAAGTCCGCTGAAGGTTGGAGACAGTGCTTCGATCATTATCAATACCTACAGCAATGGGGATTTGCGGGCAACGGTGTATGAGTTTGACCGGATCCCGGCACTCATTGGGATTCTTGCTGTATTCTTTGCAGTAACGGCGTTGATCGGCGGAAAGACGGGAATTCGGTCTTTGCTGGCATTGGTACTGACGATACTGGTGCTGTTTCAGATCCTCATACCGCTTCTGCTGAAAGGTGCACCGACATTGCCGACGGTATTCCTGGTATGTGCATACATTACCGTTCTGTCGTTTGTGATCCTGGGAGGCGTGCACCGCAAGACAGTGTGTGCTGCGCTTGGTACGATCGCAGGTACGGCACTGGCAATGCTGTTTGGCATGGCGGCGCAGGCAGCTGCCCGGATCAATGGACTGCGGATCGCGGATATTGAACCATTGCTGCAAATGCGGCAAAGCGGTACGCCGATCGGCCTGCAGGGATTGTTAGTCGGCGGTATTATCATCAGTGCCCTTGGTGCGGTGATGGACGTAGCCATGAGTATCTCTTCGGCATTGGAAGAGGTACATACTGCAGATTCTTCGCTGTCGGCGAAAGATCTGTTCCGTTCGGGCATGAATATTGGAAGAGACATGGTGGGTACGATGACGAATACGCTGATCCTGGCGTTTCTGGGAAGCGGGTTTACACTGATTATTTATCTGTATTCACTGGGATTGTCGTTTTATCAGCTTCTTCCGTCTGCATATACGGCAATTGAGGTCATATCGGGCATATCCAGCAGTATCGGTATGATCCTGGCGATTCCATTGACGGCATGTATCAGTGCCGTTCTGCTGGAGAAAGGAACAAAATGATACGTACAGAACGTTTGCGGCTTCTGCCGGTGCGGGAAGAGGATAAAAATGCACTGCATGCGATCTATGGGGATCCAAATACAGTGCGGTATCTGACGGAAGAGGCATGGACGGCTTCTACCGTGAATAAGGCATTTCAGAAGAAACTGGAATTCTCGAGAAGACAGGATGCGTTCTTCTATGTGATCACGCTGCAGGGAATGCGGATCGGTACGGTGTCCGCATGGCATACAGCGATGAAAGATACGTGGGAGATCGGATATGTACTGCATGCGTCATACCGGCATAAGGGATATGCGCTGGAAGCAGTGTGTGCAGTGATCGATGAACTGTTTGCACGGGATGATGTGCATCGTATTACCGCGTGCATGGATGCACGGAATATTCCTTCTGCGCGTTTGTGCAAGCGTGCGGGGATGCGGCTGGAAGCACATTATATACAGGATTTCTGGAACAAAGATGAGTGGACTGACAGTTATGTCTTCGGCTTATTGCGGGATGAATATCTGGCAGAGGATGAATAGCAGAGCATTATGCTCTGTTTTTCAATTGAAAAGACCTCCTGAAGTGAGGAGGTTCTGTTTAGCCGACAAGCGGAAGGATGTATGTGACCCAAAGCCAGGATAAAGGCATGACCAGGATCATGGCCGGTATCATGTCCGCAGTAGGAAACTGCTTCAATTGCAGGATGCGGAAACCGGTGGCTACCATAATGAAGCCGCCGCAGGCTTTGAAGTCGTTGATCATGGCAGGTGTAGTCAGCGGTACGATGACGCCGGCAAGCAGATAGAGAAGAATCATCACAATAAACTGGGGAATGCCGATCAGGGAAATGACTTTGCCCAAAGAGCAGGCGAAGATCATTGCGGTGAACAGGTCCAGTATGCTTTTGGCAATCAGGATGCTGTGGTCACCGCTCATTCCGCTGACAAGTGACCCATAGATCCCGGTGCCGCTGGCACAGAATAATACGATGACGGTGACCAGCTGGGCAGCGTTTTCGTTTTTTTCCATACCAAGCATTTTCTGCATGGCACCGGCTGCAGAGGTGATTTTGTCTCCCAGGTGCAGCAGCAGTCCGAAACATGTGCCAAGGATCAGCGAGAAGATGACAGCCGGCATATTCTGCATTAATACGATACTGGCTATGCCCATTCCCATGGATGCAAGACCGAAGATCATATTCAGACTGACGCGGTATTCTTCCGGAAGACGTTCTTTTACAACGGACCCGATCAGTCCGCCGAGTATGATCGCAGATGTATTGATAATGATTCCGATTGGCATAGTTTTACTCCTTTATGACAGGTTTCAGTGAAGTAATTCTACCATAATCGCAGAGAGTAACGTAATACTCAGAAAAGAGAGGGACGCTGGCGTCCCTCTCTTTTTGAGGCGTTCAATTACTTGAGTGTTCCTCTTTCAATGCCGAAGCTGTTGCAGATATTCGTGAATTCTGTACTGTGGACGAATCCCTTCAGTACATCATATCTCGATGTGCCTGCCTTCAGCTTGTCTACCCAGTACTTCTTACCGCCGGAATCACTCGGACGATCCATCATTACCAGATAGCATC
>JAFYHC010000109.1 GCA_017539385.1 Solobacterium sp.
ATAATACATTATACGATTTCAAGAAAACTGCATCTGTTTCATGCACACCTCATGTTCGTGCATGCTGCAATGCCAATGATCAGACTGTCAAAGGGAGGGAATATGAAAAAATACTGCAGACAGTTCTTTATTCCAGTCATCGCTGCAATGATGGCTGCAGGGACCCTGTTAACCGGCTGTACCGGCAATAACGGCGAACAAAAGGGATCATCAACCGCACCCAAAACAAACCCGGAAATTTCCGAGAAAGCCATGGAGAACTTCCTGAATAAACTCGAAAGCGGCAACTATGTTATGAGTGCCGAAGGCTACCTGAAGTCGATCGTTGCATCGGAAGACATGGTTTACTTCGACTACGAAGACAACAGCGCCTACAAAGACCTCGCAGTCATGAGCGTCAACGACGAAGTCTTCCAGGGTGTTCTGGACGACAGCGGCGTCAGCAACGTTGCCTTTGTAAAAGAAGGAAAAGCCCTGGATGCCGCAAGCAAACGGCTCCCGAATGCATGGATCGACATGGCCGACGGCAACATCTTCAATCTCTTCTATAACAATGTAGAGAAGCCGCTCGAATTTGTTTCCAACGACATGGATCTCAAAAACACCGTCAGAGCCTTTGCCGGCTACAGCCAGATGGCAATGAACTACATGCACGAAGTCAACCTGATCCTCGATGCCGAAGATCCAACAGAAGTGCATATTAAAGCAGTCGTAGATGACGACGAAGTTGCCAGATACTATTTCGACGATATTGACATCACGATCGTATTCGGCAACGCCGCCCCGGATTCCCGTGCCGCAGCCTGGATGAAAACTCCGACCTATCCGGAAGGCCGCACAGCATGGAACGAAGCTGACCTCTTTGTCTTCAACTCCGTATTCTTTGCCGGCTATGGCGAAAAAGCAGTCCCATTCTTCCCGAACGCAAGTTATGCCCTGGTCGTTGACGGAGAAAACTTCGTCAAGGACGATGCAGTATACATCCGTGACTCCCATGCCACAAAAGAAGATGTAGAAAACTACTACACTGTTCTGGAACAGAATGGCTTCACAAAAGTCACCGAAGACGGTAAGACATACTACCGTCTGCTCCTGCGTGATGAAATGAAATGCTATGCGTCCATCAGTGCCGAATACAACAACGGCCTGGACTTCACTGCGAAAAAATGGTATGAGTTCCCAACATACGACGGCTTGGCAGCCATCAACGACGTCATCGCCGCAAACAACTATCCAAAACTTCCGGAAACCGATGTACTCACTGATTTCACAGCGAAAGACAGAAAGTTCGAACAGATCGAATCCTGGATCTACTTCTATGACTACAACACGGTCCTCTATGTCGATGCAAAATACAAGAGCGAAGAAGATGCCAAAGCATATTTAGACAGCTATGCCGAAGGACTCATGAAAGACGGCTATGAACCTGTCTACGTTGACGGCGGAACAGAAGGTGAAATCGATCACTATCGTTCACCTGACAAAACGACAACTTACCGCTATCACTTTGGAGACGATGGCGAAACTGTCACGATCCTGTTCAAAGCTGAGAAACCGCTGAGCGCTGACGAAGTCCAGACCATTATTACCGGGGAAGGCTTCCCTGCAATTGATAAATCTGCTTATGATGTAGGCCGTGACCACACAAAGTTTGAAAAGGCAATGTATGGCAGAACATACAAGACCGCCCTCACAATTTACATGGTCTTCGAATCTTCTGAAGCAGCCGAAGCATTCCTGAATTCTTACACAGCTACATTAGAAGAGCAGGACTTCATGCGTGTACCGCCGTCCATGCTCGGTTCCACCAAGACCGTCGGTTATATACACGAAGAAAAAGGCCTTGGCTGTGCATTTGACTATGTACCAAACGACAACGGCGGACCGGCATACGTAAACTTTGACTTCAAGAGCGGCATCGACTTCAGCAAACAAGAAGAAAACACCACCAAGGAACCGATCCTCGGTTCCCTGCATGCCGCAGAACTTCACGCATCCCGTTAATACATTCTGAAAACCAACCGAAAAAGCCGCTGCTGCGGCTTTTTCATTGCCGGGATTTCCTTAAATGCCCAGCAGTTTTTTTGCATTTTCTCCCATGATTTTCCTACGCTCATCCGATGTCAGCGGCAGGCCTTCGAATGTCCGGATATAATCACTCTGGTTTGCCCATGGACAATCCGTTCCAAACAGGATCCTGTCAGCCCCAAACGCCCGTACGATCTCCATAAATTCCTCTGTCTTCAGCATATGCGGCTCTCCCGCAGGCCATTTTCCTTCCTCCGTATGGATCGGCTCCAGCGAAAACGCTGTATCCAGATAAACATTCGTATCCTTCAGAACCGGAATCACCCGTTCCCAATTCCACCAGCCGCCCATATGCGCCAATACAAACGTCAGATCCGGCACCAGCTCCGTAACATGCCGGCACATTTCCGGTGAACAATGCACAACGCCCGGATAACCAATATCATCCCCGGCATGCGTGATCACAAACAATCCCAGCTCTGCGGCTTTCTTCAGGATCCGTACATACGCAGGACTGTCAATGTCCGCACCCTGATACACCGGATGCACCTTAATGCCTTTCAATCCCATCTCTGCCGCATGCTCCAGCTCAGCTTCCCACTCTTCACAGAATGGATGGATCCCACCGATCGACAGCACACCCTGTCCCTGATACCGGGAATTCACATCTGCAGCGACCGTATTGATGGTATGCACCTGCTTCGGCTTTGTCGCAACCGGCAGAATCACCGACAAATCAATGCCTGCCTGCACCGATGACGCAAGAAGACCGCCGACAGTAGCGTCTGTCTGCGGCTCAATGCGGGCCACATGGCCAAGCATTTCTACTGTCTGCTTCGCCATGCGGTCCGGAAATGTATGTGTATGGAAATCGATGATCATCCTTCTTCCTTCTCTCCAAGCTGACTGCTCTGCAGTACAACGACCTTTTCATTGTAGCAGGCAAACGTCTCTTCCACGAGCTTCGCATCCGGCTTCGGTGTCACCAGCGACACTAACGGCACCAGGATCAGTCCTGCGATCATGCAGAAGGCACCGGCATTGATCGGTGACTGCAGCAGGGCAGGGAAAGACGATCTGACCAGCATATTCGCCAGCATCACCACGGTAGAAAACAGGAAACTCGTCCAGCACGCAGCTTTCGTCGTCTTCTTCCAGTACAGACCATACAGGAACGGTGCCAGGAACGCACCAGCCAGCGCACCCCAGGAAACACCCATCAGCTGAGCAATGAAACTATTGCCTGTCCGATACTGCAGAATCGCAATGACAACAGAAATGGCAATAAATACCACGATCAGCAGCCGCATCACCAGCACCTGCTTCTTCTCATCCATATCTTTCACAAAGTGACCCTTCAGAAGATCCAGCGTCATCGTCGAACTGGATGTCAGCACCAGAGATGAAAGGGTAGACATCGAAGCAGACAATACCAGAATCACCACGATCGCAATCAGGAAATCCGGCAGTCCCGACAGCATCGTCGGCACAACACTGTCATATCCATTTGCCGCAATATCAATATTTGCAGAGAACAGACGTCCAAATCCGCCCAGGAAGTAACATCCGCCAGCTACGATAAACGCAAATGCTGTGGAAACAATCGTACCTGTCGAAATGGATTTCTCACTCTTGATCGCATAGAACTTCTGCACCATCTGCGGCAGTCCCCATGTACCCAATGATGTCAGAATCACAACGCCCAGCAAATTCAGCGGATCCGGTCCAAAGAACGATGCAAAGATACCCGGTGTACCCGATACAGCCGGATCACTGACCTGACCCAGACCATCCAGTGCCGCAAGGAATCCGCCCTGTGACTTCAACACAGCCCAGACGACCGCACAAATTCCAAAGATCATGATAATACCCTGGATAAAGTCATTGATCGCTGTTGCCATATATCCGCCGGCAATCACATAGATTCCCGTCAAAATCGCCATAGCAATGACACAGATCGAATAATCAATATTGAACGCCATCCCGAACAGCCGGGACAAGCCATTGTACAGAGAAGCTGTATACGGAATCAGGAAGATAAATGTAATAACAGCAGCACTGATCTTCAGCGCCGTACTGCCGAAACGAGCTTCAAAAAACTGCGGCATCGTTGCAGAATCAAGATGCTGCGTCATGATCCTGGTGCGCCGTCCCAGAATATTCCATGCCAGAAGCGATCCAATCAGCGCATTTCCAATACCGACCCACGTAGACGCAATACCATACTTCCATCCAAACTGTCCTGCATAACCAACAAAAATAACAGCAGAGAAGTACGAAGTGCCATACGCAAATGCCGTCAGCCACGGTCCTACAGTCCGTCCGCCCAGCACGAATCCATTGACGTCAGTAGAATTCTTCCGGCAGATCCACCCAATGTAGATCATCGCTCCAAAGAACAAGATGAGCAGCAATACTTTGATAAACATAATTCTATCCTCCTGATAAGTTAACGATTTAACGCGTTAAAGCATTAACCTCCTAAAGTATATGCCTGAGGTGACAGTTTTGCAATACTCTATCGCGCCTTTTTTACACATTTGAATTTAGCACTGTGAAATGGTAAAGTATTGATTAGGAGCATCAGGAGAAATATCATGAAGAACAGAATTGATACGCCGGAAGTAGACCGTTTTTACGAAGCTGTCCTTAGTTTGAAAAACAAAGAAGAATGCCGCGCCTTTTTCAAAGATCTGTGCACCGTCAATGAACTGGTCACGATATCTCAGCGCTTTGATGTAGGAATCCGCCTGATGCAGGGCATGACCTACCAGGAAGTATCCCGCACGACCGGCGCATCCACCGCAACCATCAGCCGTGTCCGCCGTCTGCTCAACGACGACGAAGACGGTCTGGAAATGGCCGCAGAACGCATTGGCATAAAACAGGCGGAATAACCGCTGTATCCTCCATAAAAAAGGAGAAGAACCATTTCTGAATATTCTTCTCCTTTTTTTTTCGTTATCGATTATCGGAACTGATCGATATCCATATCGATGAACCCGTTCTCCGTTAACACTGCCATAGACCGGAACCCGCACGCTTTGATCATGTCTAATGTTTCCGGATAACAGCAGTCCAGATACTCCGCATTATGACAGTCACTGGTCAGTGTAATGCGAACATTCTTCTCTTTCATATACTGCAGCAGATTCCTGGCCGGATACGGCGTCTTCCGGTATCCTCTGGAAATCGCTCCTGTATTGACCTCCAGGATCTTCTTCCCGGCAAACACATCGATCGCATCCGTTGCTTCTTTCACATAATATGGATCATCAAACCGGAAAAACGCTTCATCCTCATTAAATTTCGTGATCAGATCGATATGCCCGATGATATCCGCTTCTTCCCAGTTCTCCATCCGCCGCACTTCTTTATAGTACTCCCGCACAAACTCCCGGTAATCACCATGATACCAGCTGTCCAGCATGAACTCGAACACACCGCGGCTGTAATCCACTGCCATCCGCACACCATCACGCGCCAGAGAATGACAGCTCCCGATCACATACTCAAACGGCTCCTTAAACAGCAGCCTGCTCTCCGTATCCGCCTCAATTCCGAGATAGATCTTCAGCCGATCTTTATACTCTTCCTTCAGTTCCAGCACTTCCCGCACATATGCCCGTGTATCATCCACCGACATACTGCCATCCCACGACGGCACACACGCATGTCCCGAAAACCCAAGAATATCAAAACCCTTCCGTACAGCTGCCTCAGCCATCTCTCTCGTTGTATTTTTACCGTCACACCAGGTACTGTGCGTATGCAGATTCTGACGCATAGTTACTCTCCGTTTAATTTCCGCACGTCCTCATCACTGAGATCCCGTACTTTCAGCAGCTTCCAGCGTCCATCCTGACACTGAAACACACCGGTATATCCATTCGGCATCGGCCGCACACCCCGTTCGATCTTCGCCCGGAAAAAATCCTCCTGCTCAATTTCAAACAGAAACTTCAGCAGCCACAGCCACACACCGCCATGCGATACGATCAATACCGAATCCTGATCTTCCGCTTTTTCATAAATGTCCTGGTACGTATCCAGCAGCCGCTTCCGCAGAGAATCATAACTGTCTCCGCCGGCATCCGCCCAGTCCACTTCCTTCCGTCTGCGGTCCAGTTCTTCCGTATTCTCATGTTCAAATACAGCCTCAAACGTTCCGAAATTGATCTCTTTCAATCCCTTGCTTTCATACACCGGAATATCTCTTCCAGCCAGAACGATCGCACACGTATCCCGGCATCGCTCACTGGAAGATGTCCATGCATAATACAGATGCACATCCTTCAGTATTCTTCCGGCTTCTTCCGCATCCTGAATGCCTTTCTCCGTGAGCGGTGAATCACACCATCCCTGCTTCCGATTCAGCTGATTAAACAATGTCTCCCCATGCCGTACATAGTAAAACGTCACTGTTTTCATGCGGCCTCCTCTTTTTCGCACTCCTGCATCCATTTATTTACGACATTCATATAATGCTGCGGCTGTTCCGCAAAACACATATGCTTCGCACCGGCAAACAATTCCCACTTACTGTCAGGAATCGCATCAAACATCGACTTTGCCACAACCGGCGTACACAGGTCCTCCGTTCCGCTGATGATCAGAACCGGCACACTCAATTCATGCAGTCTGTCCATGAGCTCATAATCTTTGAGATTCCCTGACGGCGTATACTCATTCGGACCCCACGCAGTCACATATGCCTCCGTACCGGTCCGCTTCTTCCGCAGCAGACACTCCGGCGCATTCTTCTTAAAATCACTGCAGTGCATCTTCATGAACTTATCATTCGCCGCTATGTACGCAGGATCCGTATAATTCCCCGTGATCTCTGCATATCTCACCGCCACCTGTTCTTTTTCGCTCAGGCCCTTCAGCAGCCGGTGCAGCTCTCTTGACCACAGCGACGCCGAAGCAAGCGTACTGGAAAGAATCAATGAGCACACATCCTGCGGCTTCTTCTCCAGCATATACAATAACGCCAGCATGCCGCCCCACGACTGTCCCAGCAGATGGCACTTTGTAATGCCAAGATGCTTCCGAAGCGCATCCAGTTCCTCGATCCACGTTTCTTTCGTAAAACGCTCACTGCCGCCGTCCCACCAGCTGTTTCCGCATCCGGTCTGATCATACATAATGATCTGCCTGCCGCTGTCTGCCAGCGGATCCAGCAGTTCAAAATAATTATGTGTAGACCCCGGACCGCCATGCAGAAGGATCAGCGGCGGCTTGTCAGATGGCTCTCCGTTGATCCGATAATACGTTCTGCTGCCCTTGAAGGGCATATATCCTTCCTGAATCTTCATCCTGCGTTCCTCTGATCACATTGTGGCAGCACTTGCCTGCGCAGCAGATATAAGCAGTACGATCGTGCGGACGATCGCAGCAGCAGTCATCTCCTTGCTGTTGATCATGTAATACGATGCCAGCACAAGCACCGCAAACGTATACCGGTTTTCCTTCGACGGGAAGAGACGATGATCCATCTCTCTCAGCTTATCCTGCACAACCATGAAATCACTGCAGATGACCGTCGGATCAATACCCGAATTCGCCAGAATGCCCAATGCCACGATCGGGAATGACCGCGGGAAATGAATACGGTGTTTCTGCAGGATCTGCAGCAGATCCCGTGTTCTTTCCGCTTTCTTAATCGGTTCTCCCGTACATAATGTCAGTGCATGCGATAACGTCTGCAGCGGATTTCCATTAAAGATAAAGTCAGACCGCAGATATTTATAGATCATTTCTGATTCCTCAGTCAGATCCTCCAATGACCGTCCAGACATTGCAAACAGTCCGGCAAACACTAAATCCTCGTAGCCTGTCAGCAGCAGATGCTGCTTATCCATTTTGTTATAGATTTCTTTTGCCCTGGCAGTGTACAGCTCAAACTGCTCTTCCTTCAGGTACTCACTGAAGAAGAACGCCAGAATCGGCACATAAGATGAACTTTCAAACTCTGCCCGCAGATACTGATACGCCAGAATCGCCACTTCCAGCCGGTATTCCGGATCATCCGTTGCCGCAAGCATACATGCCAGTATATCCAGACCATAGCCGCGGAAATCCGAAAAGAAGCCGTTTCTTTTCTTGATCAGCGTCTTGCATGTACGGATCCTCTCCGCATCCGGGAATGCCCCGCTGGACAGATAATAATAGGCACCAACACCACACTCCTCATAGTCCGCGCCAATTGCTTTCTGTATAATCGCACCGTATTGCATGAACTCATCACAACGTTCCAATAATTCATGATTCATATTTGTACCCCCGCTATTACATTTTCATCAAAACCGTGCCGGAAAACAAGGGGGGCATCCCATTAAGAAAAGGATTCATAACTGACCGGTCCGGCAGCTCCTATATAAATATAAGGTAGGCATACACATCTTCCATCCTGTCTGTCTGAATTCCCCAAAATGCCAAAAAATGCCTGAAAAAAAGTAATTTTCTCGTTGACATGACAATTCGTCAGAAGTATCATATTACCGTTATCAAATACCATAGACAGTAACGGCGGAAGCTCAATTATGTTACCGAGGTAGATTAAAAGTTTCTTTTGAATGACTTTTTTCAGGCCCCGCATTCCGCGTGGGCCTATTTATGTGTATGCGATAACGAGAATAGGAAGGTGAACACATGAATCAGACTGTATTAGAGTCGAAAAAGGGCGTTGTTGCCGAGATTGGCGGCAAGTTCAGCAACAGTTCATCTACCGTCGTCGCTGAGTATCGCGGCCTTACAGTAGCCGAGATCTCCGAACTCCGTAACAGCCTGCGCGCTGAGGGTGTTGAGATGAAAGTCTACAAGAACACTCTTGCTGCAAAAGCTGCAGAAGATCATGGATTCGGTGAACTCAAAGGAATTCTGACAGGCCCGAACGCAATGGCATTCGGCAAAGATGAAACAGCTGCTGCACGCGTCATGGCAAAGTTTGCCAAGAAGCACAAAGCTCTTATTCTCAAGGGCGGTATCGTAGAAGGCAAAGTCGTTGATGACAAGACGATCAATGAACTGTCTGCACTGCCGAACAGAGAAGGAATGCTGTCCATGCTGCTTTCTGTAATGAACGCACCGTTATCCAAATTTGCACGTGCTTTCCAGGCAGTCGCCGACAGCAAAGGTGGTTCTGCACCGGCTGAAGAAGCAAACGCAGAATAAAGCTGCATAAGATCAAGGAGGAAAAAGAAACTTATGGCTAAATTAACAACAGACCAGATCCTCGAATTCCTCGAGGAAGCTACAATTCTTGAAATCAACGACGTCGTTAAGGCAATCGAAGAAAAGTTCGGTGTCACAGCTGCAGCAGCAGTCGCAGCGGCTCCGACACAGGAAGAAGCAGTTGACGAAGGTCCGAAGAACGTTACAGTCGTTATGACATCCTTCGGTGACAAGAAAGTCGCTGTTATCAAAGTCGTCAGAGAAATCACAGGTCTCGGCCTTGTTGACGCTAAGAAACTCGTCGACAACGTTCCGGCAGAGATCAAGAAAGATGTACCGGCTGACGAAGCTGAAAAGATCAAGGCTTCCCTCACAGACGCTGGTGCAACTGTTGAATTCAAGTAATCAGACAGAACACACAAACGGAAACAGCCGGCGGGTAAGACCGTCGGCTTTTCTTCCCTGCGGAGGTGGCAATGGCACATTACTTTACCGATAATACCGAAATGGCAGAGAACCGGAAGATCCATGAAGTGGAATTCTGCGGTAAATCTTATCCGTTTATGACCGATAACGGCGTATTCTCCAAGACCGGTGCAGACAGGGGATCCATGATCCTTCTGGATGCAGTACTGGAGGATGGATCCCTGCATGGGGATATGCTGGACCTTGGCTGCGGATATGGACTCATCGGCATCCTGGCAAAATCACAGGTGCCCTCATTGCAGGTGACTGCCGCCGACATCAATCCGCGTGCTGTGGAACTGGCAAAATACAACGCTGAAGCCAACGGCATGCACAATGACTGCAGGGTATCGGACTGCTTTGAAAGCATTCCCGAACGATTTGACTGCATTCTGGTCAATCCGCCGATCCGAGCCGGCAAAAAAGTTGTTTACCGGATGTTTGAAGATTCTTTCCAACATCTGAAAAAGTCCGGTATACTGTATACAGTGATCCGCCGAAAACAGGGAGCGGAAAGTGCTGTCCGGAAGCTGGAAGAAGTATTCGGAAACGGCGAAATTCTGAAACGGGAAAAAGGCTATTGGGTCTTAAAAAATTCCCGCTTGACGGATTGACATCAGAATTGTAATATTATAAATTGCATAAGAAGCCAACGGGGTGGGGGATTTATGCGCCCTTTTTGGCATTTTGCGACGATGCTGAATAAGACGAAAGGATGGCGTACATGGAAAATAAACAGACATACCGCGTAGTAAACTACGGAAAGAAGTCATCCCGCAGAGACTACTCTAAAGTCAGCAGCAGCCTGGATCTGCCCGATCTGGTAGAGATTCAGACCGCGTCTTTTGAGTGGTTTAGGGAACAGGGTATCAGAGAAGTCTTCAATGATATCTATCCAATTTCAAACCATGCAGGAAATATCCGTTTGAAATTTGTTGATTACTCTTTCGGAGAACCGAAATACTCGATCAGTGAGTGCAAATTCCGGGAACTGAACTACTGTGCGCAGCTTAAAGCCAAAATGGAACTTGAGGTCATGGACATGGAAACAGGTGCCGTGATCCAGAACTGGGACGAAGTATTCCTTGGAGAATTCCCGCTGATGACGCCGTCCGGCACCTTTATCATCAATGGTGCAGAACGTGTTATCGTATCGCAGATCGTGCGTTCTCCGGGTGCGTACTTCGATGTACAGTCCGAAGAAAGAACAGGAAAAGACAGCTATACCTGCGAACTGATCCCGAGCCGCGGAACATGGCTGGAATTCATGAGCGATGAAAAGAAGATGCGTCTTCTGAACGTCTCCATCGACAGAAGAAGAAAGATCCTCAGCACGATCCTGTTCAAAGCAATTGGTATGTCTCTTGACAGACGGACTGCCGATGATGCAAACAATCCGGTCAAGATGGAAAAATTCCTCGAAGCCATGGGTTTCAAGGTTTACGACGATGTTGTCGTCCCCGAAGAAACAAGAGAACATCTGAACGATTACATGCTCTTGTATACTTCCGTCTTCGGCAACTATGAGATCGTGAAGAATACACTTGCATCGGATAAGACAAACTATACCGAAGAAGCACTGCTCGCTGTCTATGAAAACCAGCGTCAGGATGAGATCGCGACCCGTGAAGGCGCGCTGTCCCTGATGGATGCGAAGTTCTTTGACTATCGCCGCTATGACCTGACAAAAGCAGGCCGCTACAAGGTACGCAAGAAACTGAATGTTCTGGACCGTATGGAAGGTCATTCCCTGGCTGACGATCTGGTCGGTGCTTCCGGCAAGGTCATCTTCCGCAAGGGGGAAAAGATCGGAAAAGACGAAAGAAACGCACTGCGTGATGAAATCAACAAAGGCATCAACTGCCGTGCTCTGCCGTTCTTCCACCGCTTCTCCCATCCGGTCACAGCCGTGATGGATACCACATGGAAGAAGGCACTGGTCGGCCGTGTTCTCGCAACAGACCTCGATGGCAAGAGCGAACGTACACAGCTTGAACAGGGTACTGTTCTGACACCGGAAGACATCAAGGCAATTGCCAAGGAATTTACAGAAGTAACTGTCTACTCCGGCATCATTGCCACACCGGTCAAAGTCAATAACGACAATGCCCGCATCGTTCTGGACTATGGTTCCAAGATGTTTGCAGTCGGCCGTATCACCAGCAAAGGCACAGACCTGACCGATGATGGCGATCTCATGATCGACCGCTACATCCCGGATATGGAACTGTCTGTTCTGACACCGGAAAAAGAAGACCTGGTCGTTAAGGCTGCGATGGAATCCGATGAAGTAACGGTATGGCTCGTCGGCGCATGCGTACAGGAAATCGATATCCTGGACGGCAATGGCGACCGTGTCAAACTGTACGGCATCGACCCGCTCAACGAAAAGCACACGATCACAATGTCCGACATGTATGCTCTGTACAACTATGAACTGACAATGATCGGTTCTCAGGGTACTGTCGGTTCACAGGATGATATCGATATGCTGGGCAACCGCCGTATCCGTACGGTCGGTGAACTGATCCAGAACCAGTTCCGTCTTGGTCTCACCCGTATGGAACGTACGGTCAAAGACAGAATGTCCATGGCAGAATCCGACAAACTGACGCCGAAGCAGCTGACAAATATCCGTCCGCTGACAGCAGCGATCAAGGAGTTCTTCTCCTCATCGCAGCTCTCACAGTTCATGGACCAGCAGAACCAACTGGCCGACCTCTCCAACAAGAGACGTATCTCTGCCCTCGGTCCGGGCGGTCTGACCCGTGAGCGCGCCGGCTTCGA
>JAFYHC010000110.1 GCA_017539385.1 Solobacterium sp.
GCAATCGTCGGCGCCGTGCTCTTCGCCGCGGCACATTATGCTGCTGGCGCTGCTGGGATTGTTGCATGGGATCTAGGCGGTATCTTTATCGATGCGATCCTTTTTGCGATTCTGTATCGTAATACCGGCAACTGCCTGATCAGTTTTATTCCGCATTTTGTCAGCAACATGCTTGGCTTTTTCCTGGTACCGGTCATTTTTGCCTGAATCGTTGCACAGAGGCGTCCCGAGCGGTCGCGCAGCGATTTGGATCGGCCTGATTGCAGGAAGGGGACGACGATATCATTGCGAACGAAATGCGGTATTGCATTTGAATGGAGATCCGATCCCACTGCCAACATCAGCAGCGAGCATCGGATTTTGCCCCACAAAAACCAAGATATAAAACCGGCGTGACCGCTGCGGTCATGCCGGTTTTATATCCTTTTGAGCCGGTGATTGCCGCCTCAAAACAGCTTCTTTACGGAGTGCGCCCCAACAGGCTTCCTCGTTGTTAGCGTACTTCTCTGTGAAGTCGATCAATGAATCTTTCTTTGGTTTCCGTTTTGTCATCGAACTATCCTCGCTTTCTACGGTTATAGTAGATGACTCGGAACCAATTCACTGTACCTATTCAGGTACAATGCGTCATATGGTCTATTAGATAAAGTTACAGGTCAGGTCAAAAGTCCAAATTCGATGAAGTGCAAAAACAAGGTACTTTCCGAAATCAAGTGATTGACGTTTTAGAAGTGTCAAAATGATATTCCCAAAAACCAAACAAAGTTTGCATAACTTTGATTCGCCCGTGATTCCACTAATGATAAAAGGCGTTCTTCCTTTATCCGGAATTACGCCTCTGCATGATGTTTACTTCAATTATGTAATGATTATCCGTAGGGGAAGAAAGTGATCGGTTATTCTTCAAGCTGTTTGATCGTTGCATCTGGGGCATTCTTTACGACAGAAGCAATGCCGTTTTTGCAGGTCTTTAAGGACTTATAGCCTTCGCTGACACCAATGATCTGGCCGTTCTTTGCTTTTAAGCGGAAACGGCTTTCACCGGCTTTGTCCAGATAGATTTCAAACTTGGGGCACTTTTCCTTTACGAAGCCTTCGACGGTCTGGTCTTCGATTGCTGCTGTAGGTGCGTTCTTTACAACAGAAGCAATGCCGTTCGTACAGGACTTCAGGCTCTTGTACGTCTGAGATGAGAGAATCGTTTCGCCGTTGGAGGCTTTGAGATCAAATTTCACGCCTCCATTTTTTGTGGTTTTTACCACAAATTTTCCTGCTGCCATAATTATAATGTCTCCTTTTACTTCTTATGATTTTAAGATAGCACTTTAAACCGCTGAAGTGTAGTATCAATTGCCCATGCAGGAATGAGAAATGCGTTTTTTGTCGGAATTTCGGGTGATTTTGCCATTAAGACTATAAAAAATGCGGGCGATCATGCCCGCAGGTTATGTGTATTACCAGTCCGAATCCCAGTCGGTATCGGAAGTATCCCAGTCACTCCAGTCATAGTCATAATCATCACTGGAATCCCAGTAATCATCCCAGTCATCCGACCAGTCGGAATCATAGGTGTCATCGTAATCGTAGGAGTCATTGTCATCGTAGTAGGTGTCTTTGTAGTACTCACTGTCGCTGAATTCATAGAAAGAGGTATCATCAGCGGTACTGGGGACATGACTGCCGTCATAGCCCCAGGAACTCCAGGTGTTGTAGTCAAAGTCATCGTATTCATGCCATGCGCCGTCGTTCCAGCCGTACCAGTCGCCGTGATCGTAGTAGTAGATTTCCTGCTGCGGGGTGGTGTAGTAGCCGGTATGGGGATGGGAAACCGTGGGACGGTTGGTCAGCAGCATAAATCCTGCAAGGATGAAGGGCAAGATCATGAGCGGAAGAAACGTGGTCAGGCGGTTGCGGGATGAAGCGGGCGCCGGGGTGCTTCTTCTGACCGTGCGGCGCGTCATTTCCTTTTCAAATTCGCTGGCATACTCCGGATCGGAGGCGAGCTGCTGCTGGTGCTTCCACCAGTCGCGGTCTTTCTGGCGTTTGCGTACTTCTTCTTCGATCTTATCCCAGAAGATCTCGCAGGCTTCTGCTTCGCTTCTGCCGCGGTAGCGGACTGCTCTTGTTCCGTCGGCTTTGTTTTTGTAGACGATGAAATTACCGTCGATATCCGCATAGATGCCAAAACACTTGGGATCGGCGCGGTTTTCGCCGGGGAAAAAGCGCATTTTTGCAAGCGGCATGCCGAGGCGTTCTGCCTGTGCCTGGATCTCTTCGATCGTGTAAACCGTATACTTTGACATATTTCATATACTAGCACATGCAGGAAAAAACAAACGACAAATGTGACGGAATTGTCGCAGAGGGGCTTTGGAAAGCGCTTTCATACATGACATTTATCTGGTATTATAAACATGAGTGAAAAGTAGATTTTTTTGCTATGCAAAAAAATAGAAATTCGGGAGGACACAGCACTTGAGAGACACGTTTTTAGGAGGAGTGCATCCACTGGAAAAGAAAGAACTGAGCAGGTCTTTTCCTTTGAAGGCATTCGAAACGAAAGGGGATATGATCTTCCCGCTCTCCATGCACATCGGCAAACCAGCCAAAGCAATCGTTAAGAAAAACGATCCGGTACTGGCGGGGCAGGTGATCGCGGAGGCGGATGGATTCGTATCGGCGAACATTATCTGTTCCTGCTCGGGCAAGGTAAAAGCGGTTGAAAAACGGCGTACACTTGCCGGCACACTGCAGATGTGCATTGTTGTAGAGAATGATGGTCAGTTCACTGAGGCGGCAGATTATTCTGTTCGTGAAGAACTGGCATCGCTGAGCAACCAGGAGATCCTGGACCGCATTAAGGCTGCCGGTATCGTCGGACTGGGCGGTGCAGGTTTCCCGACCCATGTCAAACTGATGCCGAAAGATCCGTCAAAGATTCGCTATATCATTGCGAATGGTGCGGAGTGTGAGCCGTATCTGACATGCAATGACCGCATGATGCGCTGCTATGGCAAAGAGATCGTTGAAGGACTTGAGATCATTCTGCGCCTGTTCCCCAGTGCCCATGGTGTGATCGCAATTGAAGATAATAAGCCGGAAGCGATCGAAGCAATGAAGCGTGCATGCGAAGGGAAAGCCAATATGGAAGTCAAGGTGTTCCCGACCAAGTATCCGCAGGGCGGTGAACGCAGTCTGATCCAGGCAATCGCAGAAGTGGATTTCCCCGGGAATATGCTGCCGGCAGATGTCGGATGCATCGTGGATAATGTCGGTACGATCTATGCGATCCAGCAGGCTGTACTGTACAGACATCCGCTGTTTTCGCATGTGCTGACCGTGACGGGTGAAGCTGTCAACCAGCCGGGCAATTTCTTCGTTCGTGATGGGACGATGATCTCGGAACTGGTGGAGGCCTGCGGCGGTATCCGCGAAGGCGTTACTTTGAAGAAAGCACTGGCCGGCGGACCGATGATGGGATTTGCCCTGAGTTCTCTGGACTGCCCGGTGCAGAAGACGACCAACGGCATTACGCTGCTGGATGAAGACGGCGTAGAACTTGCCGAAAAGCAGGCAACGGGCTGTCTGCATTGCGGACGGTGCACGACGGTATGTCCGAACGGCTTATTGCCGCAGCTGATGTATGAAGCGGCAGAAGCACATGATTATGACCGCTATGAGAAACGGCTGTACGGCATGGACTGCGTGGCGTGCGGATGCTGCACGTATATCTGTCCGGCAAAACGGCCGCTGACGCAGATGTTTAAACAGACGAAGGCGGAGATCCTTGCGATCCGCCGCATGCAGGCAGGAGGAAGAAAATGAGTCAGGGAATGCTGAATATATCGTCCGGCCCGCATGTACGGGATAAATGGACCACACGCTTTATCATGACTGTTGTATCCCTGTCACTGCTCCCGACAGCGATCGTGGGTGTGGCAGTCAACGGGATGCATGCATTGTTTGTGCTGCTTGCATCGGTTATTTCGGCAGTTGTATCGGAATATCTCTTTGATAAGATCGCGCATAAGCCCAATACAGTCAAAGACGGCTCTGCTGTCGTGACCGGTCTGATGCTGGGACTGACGCTTTCACCAAAGGCTCCGCTCGCACTTCCGATCATTGGTTCGATGTTTGCCATTATTGTTGTCAAATGCCTCTTCGGCGGTATTGGACGCAACTTCATCAACCCGGCACTTGCCGCAAGATGCTTCCTGCTGATCTCATTCGGACGTCTGATGACGGACTATGCGGTCGATGGTGCTACCGGAGCAACACCGGTTGCTACTCTGCTGGCAGGAAAAGCGGTCAATGTAACAAGAATGTTCTTTGGTCTTGACGGCGGTGTCATCGGCAGTTCCATCATTGCCATTGCCATCGGCGGATTGATCCTGTGGGCGATGGATATCATCCACGGTGAGATCTGGTTCTCGGTACTGTTCGGCTTCTCGGCATTCATCCTGCTGTTTGGCGGACAGGGATTTGATATCAACTTCCTGTTAGCACATCTGTGCGGCGGCGGTGTCATGCTGGGTGCCTTCTATATGGCAACGGACTATACGACATCACCTGTCAGTAAGAAGGGACAGGCAGTCTACGGCTTATTGATCGGTATTCTGGGCGGTGTGTTCCGTCTGTTCGGAAGCTCTGCCGACTCCTTCAGCTACTCGATCATTATCGTGAATCTTCTGACACCTCTGATCGATATGTACATCATTCCGAAGCCGTATGCATACCGCAAGGAAATGATCGCATTCCGCAATGGCGAACCACGGAAAGAGAAGTCCTTCTCCATTCCGCGTCCGGTCGTTGCACTGGGTGTTATTGCACTGCTTGCAGGTCTCTCATTGAGCGGTGTATATACAATGACCAAGGATGCAATCGAAGAACAGAGAAAAGCAGCCAATACAGCATCGTACAAGGCTGTATGTCCGGATGCGGAAAGCTTTACCGTGACGGATGCAGTCAAGAGCAAGCTGGAAGAACTGGGTGAAGAAGTATATGGCACTGCATTTGGCCGTGTCTATATCCGTGATGCCGTGATCGGTGTCAATGCGGCAGGTGAAACAGCCGGCTATGTTGTCAGTGTCACCTCTGCAGAAGGAAATGACGGCAATATCACATTATCGCTTGGTGTTTCACCGGACGGTGAGATCCTCGGCATTTCCTTTACGGAACTGAATGAAACACCGGGCATGGGCATGCGCTGCGGAGATCCGGAGTTCATTGACCAGTTCATCGGCAAGAATGTTAAGAAACTGACACTGGTCAAGGGCGGCGGTGCCGGTGATGATGGTATCGATGCCATCTCCGGTGCAACGATTACATCCGATGCCGCAGTTGATGCAGTCAATGCCGGACTGGATTTCTTCTGGAATGTCATGAAGGAGGCTGAGTAAGCCATGAATAAGTATGTAGAACGTTTATATAACGGTATTATCCGGGAAAACCCGACACTGATCCTGATGCTCGGCATGTGTCCGACACTGGCAGTATCCACCCGTGCCATGAACGGCATCGGTATGGGTCTTTCCACAACAGCTGTTCTGATCCTGTCGAACCTGGTCATCTCGCTTCTTCGCAAGCACATCCCGGATCAGGTCCGTCTGCCATCCTATATCGTTATCGTGGCATCCATGGTTACGGTAACGGAACTTCTGATCGAGGCATACCTGCCTTCACTGTATGAAGCACTGGGTATCTATATTCCTCTGATCGTTGTAAACTGCATCATTCTGGGACGTGCAGAAGCATATGCCAGCAAGAATCCGCCGGTGCTGTCTGTGATGGACGGCCTGGGAATGGGTATCGGCTTCACCATTGCGCTGACATTAGCAGGTATGGTTCGTGAGCTGCTCGGCAATGGAAGCATCTTCGGTTATTCCATCCTGCCGTCCGGCGTAGATCCGATCGGAATCTTTGTACAGCCTCCGGGAGCGTTCCTGGTCATTGCTCTGTTCATTGCAATTCTGAATGGATTCCATATCCGCACCAGACAGAGACATCTGGTTGAATCCACCGGCTGCGATAGAGCATGCGGCGCATGTGCAGCACCGTGTGAAGAAAAGAAAGGAGAGAAGGACGCATGACAAACCTGATCCTGATCATTGTCGGCAGTGCGCTGATCCACAATGTAGTATTGAACCAGTTCCTCGGTATCTGTTCTTTCCTTGGTGTATCGAAGCAGATCAAAGCATCGCTGAGCCTTGGCGGCGCAGTTATCTTCGTTATTACGATTGCTTCGGCGGTCGCACATCTTCTGTATACGTATCTGTTGGCACCGTATGGCATGGACTATATGAAGACGATCGTCTTCATCCTGGTCATTGCCGCACTGGTGCAGATCGTAGAAATGTTCTTAAAGAAGACATCACCGGCGATCTATACCGCACTCGGTATCTATCTGCCGCTGATCACAACAAACTGTGCAGTTCTCGGTGTTGCCCTGACAAACGTACAGGATGGATACAGCTTCATTGAAAGTGTATTCTCCGGCTTTGGCACAGGCATCGGCTATACGATCGCAATTGTTCTTCTGGCAAGCATTCGTACAAGGATCCGTGAAGAAGCGATTCCGGAAGCGTTCCGCGGCGCACCGATCGTATTGATCGCTGCAGCACTGATGTCGATTGCCTTCATGGGCTTCGCAGATCTGTCTTTCTGAGTGGTGGCTGAGTATGAATATTATCTTAATTACAACAACAGCGATCACGGTCATCGGTATCCTGGTAGGTATCGGTCTGGTATATACCGGAAAGAAATTTGAAGTGAAAACAGATCCCCGGGAATCAGCTGTAAGAGAATGTCTTCCCGGCAATAACTGCGGTGCGTGCGGCTATGCCGGATGCGATGCTGTAGCAGCAGCAATCGTCAAAGGCGAAGCACCGGTCAATGCATGTCCGGTCGGCGGCGCAGCAGTAACAGAACTGATCGGTGATATCATGGGCGTAAGTGCTGAAGCACAGGAAAAGCGCGTCGCGTTTGTCCGCTGCAAAGGCAATTGCGACGTGACACACAACCAGGCAAACTACTTTGGTGTGCATGACTGCCGCAGTGCCGCTCTCAATGGCTTACAGGTAACGGAATGCGACTATGGCTGTCTGGGATTCGGCTCCTGCGTACAGGCATGTCCGCATTATGCCATCAGCGTGAAAAACGGTGTGGCAGAAGTCAACTGGTATAAGTGTGTCGGCTGCGGATTGTGCGTAAAGGCATGTCCGCGCGGATTGATCGAACTGGTTCCGGAAAGCAAGCATGTGGCAGTCCAGTGTTCCAATAAGGACAGAGGACCGCTGGTCAAGAAAGTATGCCAGGCAGGCTGTATCGGGTGTATGCTTTGTACGAAGCAGTGCGAAGTCGGCGCGATCACAGTGGCTGACAATCTTGCCCATGTGAATTATGATGCTTGTGTCCAGTGCGGCAAGTGTGTTGAAAAGTGCCCGGCGAAGGTCATTACACCGCCCCGCACCGGTGCGGCCGCATAAACGGAGGTAGCGCATGGAAAATAAAAGAAGAATCTGGAAACTGCTTGCGGCAGGCGGCACGATCGTTGCAGCAACGGCCGTTGCCGGTGGTTTCGCAGGCGGAAAAGATCTGATGTATCATCTGAAAAACAGAGGCGCACTTGGTCCTTTGAGCAGAGATGACATCGAATACAAACAGGTGGAAGCTCCCACCCCGACAAGCAAAGACGGTACGATCAATGCACAGGACTGGGCAGAGATCTATCCGTATATCACGCTGACCATGGGGGAGAATTCCAAGAATGATTATGTGATCAGCTATCTGGAAGAAGATCCGTATCTGGTCAATGTATACGAAGGCTATGGCTTTGCGAAGGATTACGGCAGTGCCAGAGGTCATGAGTATACACTGGAAGATGTCGCCAATACGAAGCGTCCGCATCCGATGGCAAACTGTCTGACATGCAAGACCCCGAACTTTGCCAAGATGGTGCAGGACAAGGGTGTCAGTGTCTACACGATGCCGTTTGATGAAGTCTATGCCCAGATGGAAGAGAATGTCAGCTGCTATACATGCCATGGCAACGATGCCGGCAATGCCGGTCAGCTGACAGTCACCCACACATATGTCAACAAAGCTCTTGGTGATACGGTCATGTCGATTGATCCGGCGACGATGTCCTGCGGTCAGTGCCATATCGAATATTACTTCACACCGTCCGACAAGGAAACGATGATGCCGTATTCCGATATTGCGACCATGACACCGGAAGCAATCCTGGCATATTATGATGAGATGGGATTCAGCGACTGGACACAGGAAAGCACCGGTGCGCATCTGCTGAAGGCACAGCATCCGGAATTTGAAACATTCCTGCAGGGTCCTCACGCAGCACTGCTCAATTGTGCAGACTGCCATATGCCGATGGAACAGGCGGAAGATGGAACGATCTACCACAGCCATCTGATCGTCAGCCCGCTGGAGAATGAACAGCTGCTGAGCACCTGTGTACAGTGTCATGGTGATACCGATATGGTCACATTCGTACACCGTCTGCAGGACCGCATTGTCGCAAGAGAAAAAGAAGTCGGACAGAAGCTGTCAGACTTCAATGATGCACTGACCGATGCCGTAACGGCAGCGAAGATGTCCGAAGAAGAACTGGATGCAGTACGCAAGCTGTACCGCGAAGCACAGTGGTTCTGGGACTTCTGCTATGTCGAAAATGCGGAAGGTGCACATAATTCGGAACTTGCAAACCACTGCCTGGATACATCCGAAGCGAAGATCCAGGAAGGCATGGCATTGCTTGGAAAGTAAACATATTTCTACATTTGAAGATTACAGAACACGGCAGAGGGGACAAAACTCCTCTGCCGTGGTATTGTCATAGAAGGTGATTATATGGCGTCATTCAAGAAAGTAATAAAGTTTCTATCGTCCATGCAGTTTGCAGTCTTTCTGCTGGTATTGCTGGCGGCCGCGTGCTGTGCCGGCAGTTTTATTACGCAGGGACAGACATTTGAATGGTATGCACAGATGTATTCTGAGCGTACTGCGGGACTGATCCTGGCACTGCAGCTGGATGATGCATTCCACAGCTGGTGGTTCATTCTGATCAGTGCATTTTTGTGCCTGAATCTGTTCTTCTGCAATGTTGTGCGGCTTCCGTCTCTGATCGAGAGAACGAAGAAAGAATCGGATCCCGAGCAGGTCATAAAAGGTCCGCATACCTGTGAAGCACGGGTAAAAGATGCGGATGCGGTATTCCGCAGAATGCATATGCCGGAACCCAAAACGGTCACGGCAGATGGAAAGACGGTCCGTGTATCGAAAAAGAATACCATTGGCATCTGGGGTGCGTGGGTGACGCATGTCGGTGTACTGTTATTGATTGCGGGATTCAGCCTGGGACAGATGCTGAAACAGGAGTATACCGTCTATGGTGTGCCGGGACAGATCAAACCGGTCGCCGATACGGGATACTTTGTTGAAATCGATGATTTCCGCACCCTGCGGAATGAGGACGGCTCACTGAACCAGTATGTAACGGATATCACCGTGCGCAATATGTCCACATCCGCGGACAGCACCGGTGTCAAGGCGTCGGTAACGGTCAACGGACCGGCTTCCGTCTATGGATGGCGCTATTATCAGAATTCGACCGGCTGGGCAGCAGATATCACGATACAGAAGAACGGGGAGCCGCTGCAGGAAGAAGTCCTCTGTGCGGGGGAATCGCTGCGTGTAGCGGATCTGCCGGATCTTGTGATTATATTAAATGCTGTCTATCCGGATCTGGTCTATTCGGGACAGGGCATGCCGACAACGGCATCGGATGAACTGAATCATCCCGGCTATCTCTATTCGGTCTACTACCGCAATGAGATCCTGGGCATGAATGTGCTGGATGGGGAAGAACCATTGACCATTGATGACTATACCGTTACCTTCCATGATCCGCAAAGCTATACACTGATCCAGGTGAAGAAGGATTCCTTTGCATGGCTGGCATTTGCCGGTGCAGTGATCACGATGCTTGGCCTGCTGCTGTCGTTCTATCTGCAGCCATCTGCCGTATGGGCTGTGGAAGACGGGGAAGAGAGCACTATGTTTGGCTATAGCCGCAAAGGCGGTATAATATTCCGTGAAGCGTTTGAACAGGCTGCCAAAGCAGCGGAAACAGGGGAATAGATATGTTACAGATGGAAAGAATACTCTTCACGATCGTACTGGTATCGTACTTTCTGACGATGGTACTATACTTTGCCTTCGTGACCATGAAGAATGACAAGCTGTACAAGGCTGCGGAGATAGTGCAGCTGGCCGGGCTTGTCCTGCATACATGCACTATCATCGCAAGAGGCATCGGTGCCGGAAGACTGCCGTTAACGAACCAGTATGAGTTTGCGTCCGCATTCTCATGGGGACTGAATCTGGTCAGTCTGCTGTTTATTTACCGTTTCAAATTTCCGGTACTCGGTGCGTTTGCATCCCCGGTCACATTCCTGATCATCGGCTATGCGGCAATGCAGTCCAAAGAAGTCCACGAACTCATGCCGGCGCTGAAAAGCTACTGGCTGGGCTTCCATGTATCGTCTGCGATCATCTCATACGGTGCATTCGGTGTCTCATTTGTCCTGTCGATCATCTTCCTGATGCGCGATCAGATCAAAAGCAGAGGCTTCCTGGATGAACATATTCCATCCCGGGAAAAACTGGACCTGATCAGTTACCGCAGTGTGGCATTGGGATTGCTGTTTCTGACGATCACGATCATCAGCGGTGCGATCTGGGCAGACCGTGCATGGGGAAGCTACTGGTCCTGGGATCCGAAAGAGACGTGGTCTTTGATCACCTGGATCATCTATGCTGTCTATCTGCATCTGCGCATACGCAAGGGATGGGATGGACGTGCCGCTGCGATCTTTGCGGTCGTCGGCTTCATCTGCGTGATCTTCACCTATATCGGCGTCAATACATTCCTGCCGGGAATGCACAGCTACGCATAAAACACCAGTATATGAAAAAGACGGGCACCGGATTATTTTCCGCTGCCCGTTTTAAATTGCTCGTGTTTGTGAATGCGCTCAAGGATCTGCTGTGCAATTTCCCGCGGCGTAATGGTGCCGGTGCAGTCGATTGCAAAGCCTTTGCATTGCTTAAAGGAAGGAATCTTCTGCAGTACCGTCTCTGCATCTGTGCGCAGAAGCGGTACGATCCGCAGATTCTTTTCCTGGATGCGTGCTTCGATAAGGGATGTGAATTTTTCCGGCATCGCTTCGGAGAGGACCGGAATATACCAGCCGCCCGGTTCCCGGGTGATGCGCATGCCGTTTTCTATGACGGAATGGATGTCGCGGGAATAGCGCACGGTATGGTTGCCCGGTGTAAACAGATACAGATCATCATATGACGCAAATGCCTGTTTCAGGATGTCCGCAAATTCTCTGTCGGCTGCACTGTAATGCAGAAACAGTGAATTGCCGTCAAGGAACCGGTGCAGTGTTTTCTGAATGGCATCTTCTTCCTTCTGCAGATCAATGCGCAGGATCGCTTTTTCTTTCTGCTCTTCCACCAGTTTCCGCTCCAGCAGCACAAAGCGCGACTGCTTGGAGGCAGCGGAATCACAATACAGAAACAGATGACGTGCCTGGATCTCTTCTTTGATCAGATGAAACAGAGCTGTATCCAGCAGTTCTTCTTCACTCATATCCCCATAGTCGGGACTGTCCATACAGCCCAGATGCAGAAGAATGGGATCATATCCGTGATCTTCCAGATAATTGCGGATCAGACGCACTTTCTGAATATCTTTGGAAGAGTGCGAAATAAAGATCATGTTATTATTTCCGGTCATGTTTTCCTCCGGAACTATTGTAGAATGGTTTCTGCGGAATGAACAGATGGGGTGATGCGAATCGTATCATCCCGCATAAAGACGATACACGAATGAAAGAATACGTTTCTTTTCATAAAATGTTTCTGAAAGTTTGCGTGAATAGTGTAAACTATGTTACAGTACTACAGACAAGGAGGCGGATATGGAAAAGATAACGATGAAAACCCCGCTTGTAGAGATCGATGGGGATGAAATGACCCGGATCTTATGGAAGATGATCAAGGATGAACTTCTTGAACCATTTGTTGAACTGAATACGGAATACTATGATCTTGGCCTCCTGCACCGCAAAGAGACGGATGATGCAGTCACGGTCGATGCGGCGAATGCAATCAAAAAATACGGTGTCGGCGTCAAGTGCG
Organism: Solobacterium sp.; assembly: GCA_017539385.1. Taxonomy (GTDB): domain Bacteria; phylum Bacillota_I; class Bacilli_A; order Erysipelotrichales; family Erysipelotrichaceae; genus Bulleidia. The sequence goes on from JAFYHC010000110.1 coordinate 12,229, forward strand.
CAACGATCACACCGAACGCTGCCCGCAAGAAGGAATATGATCTGGACCGTCTGTTCCCCAGTCCCAATGCAACGCTGCGTTCGATGCTGGACGGAACGGTCTTCCGTACGCCGATCCTGGTGAAGGGAATCGATCCGTGTGTGATCAGCTGGAAGAAGCCGATCACGATCGCGCGTCATGCATATGGTGATATCTATAAGAATACAGAGATGGTCATTCCCGGGAAAGGAACGGTCAAACTGGTGTATGAAGCAGAAGATGGAACCGTTACAGAACAGATCGTACATACTTTCAAGGAACCTGGCATCGTACAGGGTATTCACAACCTCGACCGCTCGATCGTCAGCTTTGCGCGCAGCTGCTTTACCTATGCACTGAATGCACATGAAGATCTGTGGTTTGCGGCAAAAGATACGATCTCCAAGACATATGACGGTCATTTCCGTGACATCTTTGAGAAGATCTATGAAGAAGAGTTCAAGGATGCATTCGAAGAAGCAGGACTGAGTTACTTCTATACACTGACCGATGATGCAGTCGCCCGCATCATGAAATCCGAAGGCGGCATCATCTGGGCATGCAAGAACTATGAAGGTGATATCTTCTCGGATATGCTGAGTTCTGCGTTTGGCTCTCTTGCCATGATGACATCGGTACTGGTTTCCCCGGACGGCTACTTTGAATATGAAGCGGCACACGGCACCGTGCAGAGACATTATTACAAGCATCTCAAGGGTGAAGAAACAAGCACAAACTCCGTCGCAACGATCTTTGCCTGGACTGGTGCACTGCGCAAGCGCGGTGAACTGGACGGAAACGGCGAACTGATGCATTTTGCAGATCTGTTGGAAAAGGCAACGCTTGGTACGATCGAAAAAGGCATCATGACCGGTGATCTGCTGCGTTTATCCACACTGGAAAATACCCGCAAGGTAAGCAGTGCGGAATTCATTCAGGAAGTACGCAAAGAACTGGAATCCTATCTGTAATACAGGCGGTGGAAACACCGCTTTTTCTTTGTGATGAGACGTCTGTCCACTTGACCGTTCCCCAAGGGAACGGACGTAGAATGTCCCTGTAAAGCTACAGGAGACATAAAATATGACGACAGAAGAGAAAAAGACGCATCTTGTTAAGGCGGTCTGTACACAATGCGGCGGAAAACTGGATGTCGATCCCAGCCAGGAAGCAGCGGTATGTCCGTATTGCGGCACTCCATTTATCGTGGAAAAAGCCATCACCATGTACAATACGATCAACGTAAATAACACGGTCAATAATACCGTTCATATCCAGCATGGCAAAAAGGGCATCATCCAGTCGGCAGCGGACCTGCTCGACAGCCAGCTGGAACGGGAACACCGTGCGGCGATCCGGGAAAAGGAACTGCAATTGGAACAGCAGCGGATCGATATGGAAAAAGCAGAAAAACGCAAACAGGCTTCGAAGGGATTCTGGACGAAGGTACTGTGGTTCTTCGGCTGGCTGTTCATTTTCCCGGTTCCGTTAATGATCCTGCTGAACCGGCGTACGGATATGGATCCAAAGAAGAAGAGATATTACATCATCGGTGCATGGGCAGCCTATGCACTCCTGATGGTGATCGGACGGCTGAATCCGTCTGAATCATCGCCTTCTTCCGTTACACCGACACCAAAGCCGCAGGAAACTGCCACGGAAAAGACAGCGAGCAGTGCATATGCGGACAGCGCACACAGTACGGTCACAGCAGGTGATTATACGATCGAAGTGCCGGAGGCCTGGCAGCCCTCAGACGGCAGTGCCATAGCAGAGTATAAAAACAATGCATTTGCATTCCTGAATTATCTGGTATCCGATGTCAATTACGCCTCAGATGAAGAACTGCAGAATGGCAGGGAAGAAATCGTGAAGCGGCTGACCGGGTCAAAGAAGACATCTGCTGTCAGTGATGTACAGTCCAAAACCATAGAGATCAATGGCATAACAGTCAACCGTGCATCGTATCACAGCACAGAGGAACTGGATGAAGGACTGAACGTTCCCGGCAAGACACTGGTTTACTGGATGCGCAATCCCAGCTCCGGAGGAATAACTGTACTGCGTTTCTTTGAGAGTGATACTACGCAGTATGGCTACAACAACGATTACCGGTTAATTGCCGGATCACTGCAGCTGAAGCAGGAAAGTGCACAACCGGCACCCGAGCCGACACCGGCACCGGAACAGGACAGCAGCTTTGCGGAATTCAAACAGAAGATGGATGATATCGAAGCATTCTATGATTCCTATATCGAATTCCTGAAGACATATGATAAAAACGATGCATCGATGCTGCTGAAATACGCAGACATGCTGGCGAAGTACAATGATGCCGCAAAGGCACTGGATGCCATTGATGAAAACACGCTGACAGCAGAAGAACATGCTTATTACACCGAGGTCATGTTAAGAATCACACAGAAGAATCTGGAAGTCCTGCAGTACTTGCAGTGATGCTATATTCTGATTTTCGTTAATCTACGTAAAAGGGCAGCAAATCGCTTGACAAAAAATTAACAAACTTTTATCGTTATCCATGGATAAAAGAAAGGAAACCACTATGGATCTCAAATTAAAAGATAAAGTTGTTCTGGTCACAGGCGGCACCGGCGGTATCGGTACTGCAATTGTCAAGGCATTCCTTGCGGAAGGTGCAAAGGTAGCGTTCTCTTCTACAAGACAGTCCAAGATCGATGCACTGCTTCCGACACTGGATGCGGCAGAGGGACAGGTTGCCGGCTTCGTTGCAGATATGAGCAAAGAAGAAGACATCAAGAATCTCGTAGAGAATGCAAAGGCACATTTTGGAACACTGGACATCATCGTTCCGAATGCAGGCTATGAAGGAAAAGCACATCCGGTACAGGATATGACACTGGATCTGTTTGAACAGACATATATGCTGAATGTATTCTCCGTCATGCTGATGATGAAATATGCTGCTCCGACGCTCATTGAGAAGAAGTCCGGCGCAGTCGTCGTTGTTGCTTCTGCAGCAGCGTATGAGCCGACGGCAGGCAACAGTGCCTATGTTTCTTCCAAGTATGCCGTAGCCGGTCTGACAAAGTGCATTGCAATGGAACTTGGTCCGGTCGGCGTACATGTCAACTATGTATGCCCGGGTCCGGTCGATACGCCGATGATGCTCCGGATCGAAAAAGACTTCTTCGGCGATACAATGACACACGAAGAAGCAATGGCTATGCTGGCTGGTACTTATGCAATGGATAAGCGCTATGCAAAGCCGGAAGAAGTTGCCAATGCTGTTCTGTATCTGGCATCGGAAGTTTCCGCTCATACAGCAGGCATGGGCATGCATGTAGACTCCAAAGTCTCTGCACCGAACTGATTCTGCACGTATAAGAAAAAAAGATCCTCGCGGATCTTTTTTTCTTATACCTCTCTTTCAAACATGAAGGTGATGCCTCCTCTGTAGAAGGTATAATTGCCTTCTTTCTGGATGGCGGGATTGAAGTCCTTCATCACATGGATCAGATTCCATCCGTCATTCAGGTATTCCTGGACCATGGCTTCCGTGCGGGGATAGGTCTCTGCATAGAAATAATCCCCGTTGGCGAGTACTTCTTCTTTTCCGTCGTTGATCGTGAGAATTCTGACTTCTTTCATGATGTATTTCCTCCTGTACATATGCTAGCAGACATGCTGAAGACCGATGCACAGGGGGGATAACGGAAAAAACCAGGAATTCCCGGGAAATGAGAGAGCGTTTCATAAGAATTTAGTGCTTTTCTCTTCAGGTATTTTTTCATACCATGAATATACTGAGGTGACTACATGGGGAAGATATTTAAAACGATATTCAGCCGGATCACTTTTATCGTGCTGATGGGAATTGCAGAGATCCTGATCATATGGTCTTTGCTGCATTGGTTTGGTGCACAGGCAGAGTGGATCAGCGTTGTTCTGCGGGTGCTTGGTGCGATTGTCGTACTATGGATCATTAATAACAGCCGGCATCTGTCGTCGGATATGATGTGGATCCTGCTGATCATCCTGATGCCGGTTCCAGGTACGGTATTATGGCTGCTGTTAGGCGCAAATATGCTTTCCAGCAAGACATTCCGTGCATTGTTTACCGGGACAGCAGAGGCACGCAAATACTATGTGCAGGATGAAGCGGTGCTGCAGAAGCTGAATGAAGAAGCACCGGAAGACAGAGGACAGTTCCATTACATTGCCAAAGAGGCAGGCTTTCCGTTCTATGAGAATACCGGTTTTGACTACTATGGTCTTGGGGATGACGGGTATCCTGTCATGCTGGAAGAATTGAAGAAAGCAGAGAAGTTCATCTTTCTGGAATACTTCATTGTGGAAGAAGGACAGATGTGGAACGGGATCCTGGAGATCCTGGAAGAAAAAGCAAAGCAGGGTGTTGAAGTGCGTGTCATGTATGATGACATGGGCTCAATGATGACACTGTCCGGGTCGTATGCCAGAAAACTGGAAGAAAAGGGGATCCGCTGTGTGCCGTTTAACCGGATCAACCCGATCCTGGGCATTATCATGAATCACCGGGATCACCGCAAGATCATGGTCATCGATGGAAAAACGGCGTTCTCCGGCGGTGTGAATCTGGCGGATGAATATATCAATGTCAAAGTAAAATACGGACACTGGAAAGACAATATCATCCGGATCAAAGGAGAAGCAGTCTGGTCCTATACCGTCATGTTTCTGACGCACTGGAATGCACTGCGCAAAACGGATGAAGACTTTACCGTATTCCGTGTTCCGCAGGAAAAGATGCCTGCGGATGGCTATATTGCACCATATGGAGAGACACCGCTGAGTAATGAGATCACAGCACAGAATATCTATATGGGAATGCTGAACCAGGCCAATGACTACTGCTATATCTATACGCCGTATCTGATCATTGATACAGAGCTGATCAATGCACTGATCCTGGCGGCGAAGCATGGGGCAGATGTACGCATTGTCACACCGGGCATACCGGATAAGAAAATGGTATGGAAGATCACCCGGTCTTATTACAATATCCTGATCGAGGGCGGTGTGAAGATCTATGAGTATACACCGGGATTTATACATTCCAAAGTCTTTATCAGTGATGATAATACTGCTGCAGTCGGTACGATCAATCTGGACTACCGCAGTCTGTATCTGCATTTTGAAAATGGGACTTACCTGTATGGATCAAAAAAAGTCCTGGATATCAAACAGGACTTCATGGATGTCTTCCCTAAGTGCAAAGAGATCAAAGCAGAAGATGTACAAAACGGACTGATCGGTACATTCCTGATCGCTGTGCTGCGTCTGTTTGCACCGCTTATGTAAGCATCAGATATTTCTCTAAAGCTGCGGCGATACCGTCTTCGTTGTTGGACAGCGTAACGGCATCAGCGGCTTTTTTTACTTCTTCTGCAGCGTTGCCCATGGCAATGCCGAGACCGGCATATTTCAGCATGGACAGATCATTCTGGGCATCCCCGAATGCCATCAGTTCCTCACGTGCATAGCCAAGCTTTGCAAAGACGGTTTCCAGCGTGCGTCCCTTGTCTACGTCTTTGGCAGTATATTCGTAGTAAAACGGTGCTGTAAACATGCTGGAGAGGGTATCCGCAAACGGTGCGCGCAGTTCTTCCCAGTGTTTTTCCAGCCATGCCGGTTCGCCGAATGTCAGGATCTTTTCGACAGGGAAGTCCACAAAAGCAGCCATGTCACGCTTCTCACAGAGCAGGAAGCCGTTGGAGCGTGCTTCGTATGCAATGACATTGAACAAAGGACCGTCAATGGAACGGTGGATCATGCCGGCAAAGACGTCATCGGTATACATATATTCATCTCTGGCGATGATCGCATGGACTTCATAGCTGCGGATATGATGCAATACGGCCCGGGCAAGATCGGCGGGAATGGTCTGCTGGAAGTATATTTCCTTTGTGGCACAATGCATGCACCTGGCACCGTTATAGCAGAGAAACAGACCGTCGTGTTCGCGCATGTGCAGCTCATCTGCCCACCGGTACAGTCCCTGGTCGGCACGCCCGCTGGCAAGGACGAGGCGGATGCCGGCATCCTGCGCCCTCAGCAGTGCGTCTTTTGTTCTGGGGGTGATGGAGCCGTCGGCGGATGCAAGTGTACCGTCAATATCAAGAAGAATAGCACGTATCATGATTGCCTCCTGTCTGAGGCAAACACTACCAGATGAACGGCACGTGTGCAACCGATATGAAAATGCCCTGCGGTGTGCAGGGCATATGCTCAGAATTCTTTCTGTTCAATGGCTTTGACGGAGAAGGTAACGGATATGACGATCAGGGCAATGATGAACAGGACCAGGATGCCAGCGATCAGGATCCATGGCGCATTGTCCAGCCATACAACGAATGAATGCAGGAAAGTAAGGTCGGTAAACTGCGACAGCAGAAATCCTGCTATTGCCAGCAGGCCAAACAGGGCATAACTGACATAGTGGCCCTCTTCCGTACCGAATTTGATGCGCAGCGGGATCATGACGGTATGCATAATGACACCGGCAAACAGGGCTCCAAGAACACTTTCAGCTAATCCCTGCGGGAAGGTGGTTCCTTTCAGAAGAGATACGATGACAGAGACGACGGCACCGATCAGTGCAAATACAACGGATATTCCAAAGGCAAGCACATATTTCTCATAAACATATGTTCTGCGCCTGAACGGAAGGGTGAACAGGAAGCGGAATCCGCCTTCATGTTCATCATAGGTGAGCGTACTGACTGCAAGCATGGAACCAAGGACGGTCAGATATGTAATAACAGCCGTTGCTTCCAAAGAGAAGGCAAGACATAATCCGATTAAGATTATGATCACGATACTGCGCTTCAGTGCTTTCAGCAGAAGCAGATCTTTCAGCAGAAGTCCTTTCATTGTACATCTTCTCCTTTGATAAACTGCAGGATCACCTGATCGATCCCGGTCTTTTCCATGACGATGTCCGGGTTGTTTTCCTGATAGTACTGCCGCTGGCTGACCAGACAGCTTCTTCCGTACGATTCTTTCGTTGTACGCAGTACATAGCGCTTATCCAGTGCCTCATAGGCTTCTTCCGGTACTTTCAGAATGGCATAATCCGACAGCAGTCTGTCTGTATCTTCATGCAGGACGATCTTTCCCTTATGGATCAGATAGAAGTCATCACAGAGCGTTTCCAGGTCCGCTGAGATATGCAAACTGATCAGGATGGACCGTTCTTCATTCTCTTTCATATAGTCCCGTAAAAGACTTAAAATATCATCTCGTGCGGCTACATCCAGTCCGGCCGTCGGTTCATCCAGGATCAGGAAGTCTGCCCCGTAAGAGACTGCCTGCAATATTTTCAGCTTCGCTGCCATACCGGTCGAAAACCCGCGGATCGGCTGATCCAAAGGCAGTCCATACTCCCTGCATTTGTTCACAAACCACTCGGATTGAAAGCGCGGATAAAACGTCCGCATGATCTTTTCAATATCCAGAATGGAAAGATAACCGGAAAAACTGGATTCTCCCATCACACTCCCGATCCGCATCATATCTGTTTCTTCGATCTCTGCGATGTCTTTGCCAAGCAGCGTGATTTTGCCGCTGTCACAGCGGATCAGACGCAGAATTGCCTTGAACAGTGTGCTCTTTCCGGCACCGTTCTGTCCGATCACACCGGTGATGCGTCCATTCGGTACGCTTAATGAGCATTTCAGTTCAAATCCTGGATATGTTTTTCTGAGATCCTGTATCTCAAGCATGTTAATCCTCCGTCAGAAGATCCAGTATGTCCCGTATCTCCTGTTTTGTCATTCCGCAGGCCAGTGCCTTCTGTACAACGGCTTCCATATCATGTTCGACCACCCGGCGCTGTTCCTCACGGATCATTTCCAGATTTGTTCCTGTCACGTACGTTCCCTTGCCATGTACCGTGGAAGTGAATCCTTCCGCTTCCAGACGGTCATATGCTTTTTTGACCGTCAGTGCGCTGATCTTCAGATCCGCTGCCAGCTGACGTACGGACGGAAGTGAGTCTCCGGGTTTTAATGCACCGGAGGCAATGTCTTTTTTGATCTGTTCCATGATCTGTTCATAGATCGGTATCATGGATGAAGTCTGAATAATCATATGCATATGGATTGGCCTCATACCAGGGCGTCCCCTGTCATAAACAGTATATAACAGTATATAACTGGATGCAACACTCAATGGTAATTTGATGAATCGTACCTATTTCTGTAAAATATCTGTCAGGAAGACAGATATGTATACACAGGAAGAAATGAACCGGCTGGTGCCGCAGAAACTGCAGGAAATTGAAAAAGAGCAGGATATTACGATCCTTTGGGCATGTGAATCCGGAAGCAGAGCATGGGGATTTGCCTCCCGAGACAGTGACTTCGATGTGCGTTTCATCTATAAGCGCAATTGGGAGGCCTATCTCAGACTGGAAGATACACGCGATGTGATCGAATATCCGGTGGATGCGGTATGGGATGTGAATGGCTGGGATCTGGACAAGACACTGCGTCTGTTGATGAAGTCCAATCCGACATTGTACGAATGGCTGAATTCTCCTATCGTGTACTGTTCCTCGGACTTTCGTGCCGACATCGAACCGCTCTTACAGGCGTATTACTCGGAAAGCAAAATGCTGCATCATTATCTGCATACTGCTGCAGGAATGCTGGCAGCAGTAGAAAAGAAAGAACGTGTACGGGCAAAGAAGTATTTCTATATCCTGCGTCCGTTACTGGCATGTCTTTGGATCCGGGCATACCATGAAGCACCGCCGGTACGCTTTGAGAAGCTGCTGTGCATGCTGGATGACAGTATGCGGCCGTCCGTGGAGCGTCTTCTTGCCATAAAAATGAATACCAGAGAAGCCGACGAGATCCCGCATGATGATGCATTGCTGGAGTATATGCACAGGATCTATACCGATACAGAAGCGTATCTGCTGCAATTGCCGAAGGAAGACGCAAAAAGCTGGGATCTGCTGAATCAGTTCTTCCGTCAGGAAGTATGTAAGTAAGATGACGCGAATGCATACTTGCTTTATAATGGCAAAGACGAAGGAAGACGATGAAAGAGAACGATGCCTATCTGAGTGAACAGATCATTACATATATCGGCAATAAGCGAAAACTGAATGTCTATATTGAAGCAGCCGTACGGGATATCCTGCGCGAAGAAGGCAGAGAGAAGGCCGTCTGTGCTGATCTGTTTTCCGGCTCCGGCATTGTTGCACGCATGCTGAAACAATATGCGGAGCGCATGGTTGTCAATGATCTGGAAGAATACAGCAGAGTGATCAATTCCTGCTATCTGACCGACCGGAAAGACTTTGACGAAGAAGCGTATACATACTGGCGTGAACAATTGATGCAGGCACTGCAGACGCCGGTGCACGGGCTGATCGCAGAAAACTATGCACCTCAGGATATGCATGATATCCAAAAGGGGGAGCGCGTCTTTTTTACCCCGCGCAATGCCATGTATATCGATACCGTGCGCCAGTGGATCGATACGATTCCCCGGGATATGCAGAAATTCTTTCTTGCACCGCTGTTATATGAAGTATCCGTGCATACCAATACATCCGGTGTCTTCAAAGGCTTCTACAAAGACCGGCGGACGGGGATCGGCAAATACGGCGGTACCGGGCAGAATGCACTATTGCGCATCATGGGCGACATGGAAGTCCATAAGCCGGTTCTTTCGAATTACGAAGCACCGTGTGAGATCTATTGCGAAGATACCAATGCACTGGCAAAGAAACTGCATGGGATCGATATCGCTTATCTGGATCCGCCCTATAACCAGCATCCCTATGGGTCCAATTACTTCATGCTCAATACCGTCGTACGCTATGAACAGGCGGAAAAAATGAGCAGGGTATCCGGCATTCCAAAAGGATGGAACCGTTCCGTCTATAACAAAAAAGCAAAGGCAGCCGCCGCATTTGAAGAGCTGATCCGTGATCTCGATGCCCGCTATATTATCGTTTCCTACAACAGCGAGGGCTTTGTGACACGGCAGGAAATGACATCGATCTTATCGGCGTACGGAGCGCTGCAGACCGTAGAGATCCGCTATAACACATTCCGGGGCAGCCGCAATCTGAAAGACCGTGATCTCTATGTGGATGAATATCTGTTTATTCTGAAAAAGAACATATAAAGGAGATGAACTTATGAAACACACGATTCCTGCGGATCCTTCTCTGTTTGAAGAAGTCTACGCATCCCTTGGTACATGCTGTATGGATGGCGAAACGGTATTGCGTGCCGTCAAAGCCGACAAGATCATGCAGTTTGATGAAAACACACTGGTAAAGCTGAAAGACTGCGATTTCCATAACGGAACGATCCGGGTGAAGATGCTGAGCCGTCTTCTGCCCGATGCACCGGATTTTGCACGTGGCTTCATCGGCATCGTTTTCCGTGTCAATGAAAATAACAGTGAGTTTGAATCGTTCTATACGCGGCCGACAAATGCAATGACGGATGATCCGGTGCGCAGGGCGCATGGCTGTCAGTATTTCTCTTATCCGGGATATACATTTGCGTATTTCCGGGAATTCGGGATAACAATGTACGAAGCACCCATGCCGTATGGCTTGGATGAATGGGTGCAATTGACAGCAGTCATTGAAAATGAAAAAGCATCGTTCTATCTCAACGATGCAGAGACACCGGTATTAACGGTGAATGCTATGAAGCACGGTAAAGAGGCAAGAGGATCGGTTGGATTCTTCTGCGAGATCGGTACCGAAGCATTCTTCAAAGATCTGGAAATTGAATGCGCAGACTAATGCCCGGCAGTAATGCCGGGCATTGCTTTCTTTATTTCGTATTTCCTTTCCAGGCACGGTCCGTCATGACGAAGAAGATGACTGCACCGATGATCACTGTAACAAGACAGCTCAGCACCAGCATTCTTACACCGACCGTATCCAGGATCATACCGCCGGTCAGATTGGCCAGTACGCCTGCAATCGTCATCATGATCGTAAACAGAGCCTGTCCCTTGACAGCTTCTCCCTTGGACATGGATTCCCCGATATACTGCACCATGGCAGGATAGAACAGGGCATAGCCAAGCATCTGCGTACATTGCGATACATAGACCAGAAACGTGCTCTTTGCCAGAAACAGCAGTACATTCTTCAGGATGAAGCCGAACATGGAGAATTTGAGCAGCTGGCAGGAATTGAACTTCCTGCCGATGATGCCGGCTGCGATCATGGCAGGTACTTCGATCGCTGCCGAAAGAGAGAACATGGTGCCCATCTGTGCACTGTCTCCGCCCAGCGGCGTAATGATCTGGATCATGAATGAGCTTATAATGTACTGATGGAAAAAGAGGAAGATCACACCGGTATTCAGGATCACAAACGGGATGTTGTTTTTGATAAAGGCAGTCAGGGAAATATCATCTTTCTGCTCTGTACGCACAAAGGCAGGATCTTTTGCTTCATTGGAAGAAAGCGCCTGCCTGTAATGACGGCTCATCAGAAGCACCATTCCTGCCAGCATTGCCAAAGAGATCTCTGTCGCAGCAGGCACCATATTGATGCCGAATTTCTCGATCAGAGAACCAAGTACGCCGGTGACTGCCGCATAGCCGACCGATCCCATGGCACGGCATAATCCAAAATTCAGATGATAGCCGGCTGCTTCGACTTTGAACAGGAGTGAGTTAACTAATGGCTGCAGGAAGCCATGCACACCCATGGCCAGCACATAGAAGACAAACAGCAGGATGGAATGCCCGCGCAGAAAGAACAGGAAGGCAGTAAACAGACCGACTGCTGCTGCAATGAGCAGGATCAGATCCGTCAACATGAATTTCTTTGTACGGTCGGCGAAGTCCGCTACAGAGGGCTGCAGCAGTACGGTCATCAGGTTGGCTGCTGACATGACCAGTCCGATCTCCGTATTGGAGAAATGATTGGCCAGCAGGAAGACCGATATAAATGCACCAATGCCGGCATACATCATCGTATAGGTCATCTGTATTCCGGCATAGTCAAAAGTAAGTTTGTTTTTCATGGCAGAATCCTTTCTGTCATGCATTATAGCGAAAAGCGGAATAAATGCCAGCAGAATGAAAAAGACTGCATGTTCGCAGTCTTTACAGGATCGTTACATTCTTTTCAAAATCAAATGCATGTGGTTCTTTCGCCGTATCCGGATAGCCGACGGCCAGTGCGACAAGATAGGAATGACCTTCCGGGAAAGCAAGCTTCTTTGCGTATTTTGCTTTCTTTTCCCCGTTGAGCGTCGCTTCCATACATCCCAGGATGACACTGCCAAGGCCGAGATCTGCCGCTGCCAGATGCATATTCTGCACTGCGATGCCGGCATCTACGGCACTCCACTTAAAGGCGTCGGGACCGCTCAGGTAGAAGACGACCGGTGCATTGTAATAGAAATTGACCGGTGCATTCGGATTCATATCGTTCTGGATCTCCTGGTTGACGGGATCGCTTCCTGCTGTCACGGTAATGTGGATCTCCTGACGGTTGGCGGCGGTTGGTGCCTTCAGACCGGCTTCGATGATCGTACGGCAGATGTCCTGCGGAATCGGCTGATCCGTGTATTTGCGGATCGAACTGCGGCTGGTAATGGTATCCAGTACTGTACTCATATGGTTTTCTCCTTTTGCCCAAAGTGTATCAGTTCAATGCGGAAATGTTCAGCGAACTGCCTTGGGAATGACATTTGGAAGTTCTTCCATGGAATCTGCCCGGTATTCCGCATCCGGTACATCGCCAAATCCCCACGACACATACACAAACGGGACACCGGCTTCTTCGCAGCATTCTCTGTCTCTTGCTGTATCACCGACATAGACAGGATGTTTCAGATGATAGTCGGATACCATCTTGCGCAGATTGTCCGGCTTATCCAGCATATTATCGCCATAGCACAGATGTCCCTTCACAAACGGTTCAATGCCGGCATGCGCCATGACTGCTTCAATGTAGCCTTTGCCGCAATTGGACAGGATGAACAGATCATACTCTCTGTGCAGCAGTTCAAATGTATGATAGACACCGGGATACAGATCGGTGCCGTTGGCACGGATCTCTTCGTTTTCTTCTTTCTCCATGATCTCCGCATGCCTGCGTGCTTCTTCCAACGGCAAAGAAGGCAGTACCGCCATTGCCCATTCATCCATGGTCTTTCCCATTAAGGAACCTGCCAGCTGCTCATCCAGCGGGATATAGGGTATTCCAAGTGAAGCAAGATATCTGTTCCATGAAGTAATAATCGGACGGATACTGTTGGTCAGTGTTCCGTCAATATCAAAAATAATCGCATCCGGTCTCATACATGTACCTCCGACCATTTTCAGAATACCTTATTTTTCCTTCTCACAGAAGGATGGATTATAATACAGAAAAGAAAGTACAGGAGAAAGATCATTTATGGCACAGACACTGGATATCGATCATGGATTTTATTACACCTTTCTGAATGCGGCGCAGAAAAAATGCTATGACACGCTTCTTGTCAATATGCGTCAGTTTGTGCAGGACTTTGCACTGGATCCCGTTGCCGAAAAGGACTATCTGATCGCCAACCGTGCTGTTCTGGATGACCATCCGGAACTGTGGTGGGCAGATACACCGGCACGCTATTCGTTCAATCTGATGCGTCAGGTCAACCGGCATGCCTTCCTGGAATTAAAGGGCAATGAAGCACAGCTCACACAGCAGATGCTTGCCATTGTGGCAGATGCGCTGAAAGAAGCAGACAAACGCAAAACAGAATGGGATAAAGCACTCTATTTCCATGACATCATCATTGAAAACACGCACTTCAATACCGGCAAAGATACCGATGGATACGGGGATCAGAATATCAGCAGTATCTTCCTGGCAGGGAATTCCGTCTGTGCCGGCTATGCACGCGCATTCCAGCTGCTGTGCCGCAGCAGCGGGATCGAATGCATCTATGTGCCCGGCATTGCCACAAAGAACGGCAGACAGGTGTCACATGCATGGAATCTTGCCCGGATCGAAGGACAGTGGACATGGATCGACTGCACCTGGGATGATTTGATTCTGGAAAAGGGACTGGAGAGCCTTGAACATGATTACTTCTGTCTGAATGATACCTGGATCAGCAAAGACCATACGATCCCGAGCGGACTGCAGACAGGAAAGTCGGGTGCTGTTCTGGCGGTAAACTATCCGAAGGCATCTGTCATAAAGATGGAATATCACCATGTGGCAGGCACATATTTTGAATCCTATGACAGCAAGGCGGCTGCTTCGGTGCAGAAACAGGCACCGTCCGGCAAAATACGGCTTCGCTTCGGCAGCAGTGCTGCCTTGAAGAAAGCATGTGCAGAGATCGTGGATGCCAACAACCTGACTTCTTCTTCGCAATTGCGCATCAGCAGAGACGATGCCATTTGCGTATTGCGCATTGACCGGAAATAACAGGAGGAAATACGATGGATTACGAAATCATTCAGATCAATGAAAACACATGGCGCATCGAAGACAGCGGCGTACGCTTCTTTCTGCTTGCCGGGGAGAAACAGGCGCTTCTGATCGATTCCGGCATGATGGTGCACAATGCCAAAGAGATCGCCGGGAGTCTTACCGATCTTCCCGTATCGCTGTTAAATACCCATGCGGACCGGGATCATATTGGCAGTAATGAAGAGTTCGAGAAATTTTACATGCATCCGGATGAAGAGGCAGTATACCGGCGCTCACAAAAACCGGGCGTGATCATCCCGGTCAAAGAAGGTGATGTGATCGATCTTGGAGAGCGCATACTGGAAATCATTGCGCTTCCCGGACATACGCCCGGCAGTATTGCCATATTAGATAAACAGAACAGAGTACTGATCAGCGGCGATCCCATCCAGCGCCATGGCCGCATCTTCATGTTTGGCAGTCACCGCAATATGCAGGATTACATTGCCAGTCTCGAAAAACTGGAAGAACGCATTGCGGAATTCGATGAGATCTGGCCTTCCCATGCGGATATCCCCATTGATACAGATACGATCCGTCTTCTCCATGACGGGGCACTGGACATTCTTGCCCAAAAGGTGCAGGGACAATTGCAGGAAGTGCATGGAAACAAGATCATGGCATATGATCTTGGCTTCTGCACCATGCTGTGTGATCAATAGGCTACTGCAGATGACCAAGGGATAATGCGATCAGGATCTGTCCGAAATAATACAGGGACAAATTTGTAATACGCATGGGAAAACGGTACTGCGGACCGAATGTATTCAGGATCAGCACAATATCACTGACCAGAAAGAGCACAGCACCGGCAGTGAACAGAAGATGAAATGCAGAAAAGGATGCAGTCAGATTCACAACGGCAGCACAGGTAAGAATGGCAATGGCACCGATATATACGACACCGAAGATCTTGAGTGTCCTTTCAGCAGTGATTTTTGGCAGTATCCATTTCATCAGCACGAGTGTGAGCAGGCACCCACCGAACAATGCGGTCCACGGCTGCGGGTTCATCGGCAGTATTGCCGCAAGATAGGCAATATGTCCGCATAAAAAGACCAGGATGCCTGCCAAGAACGTTTTCTTTCCTGTTTCCGGATATACGAAGCGCAGATTGAGCAGTACATCGGCAATGGCACCAAGGAACAGACCGGTCAGGATCGCAGTTGATCCAGGGCTGTGACGGGATGCCAGAAAACCCAGAAGGACAAAACACAGAGAAGCGATTCCTTTCAGGATCACAGACAGTCCAAATCTGCCCTGGCACTCCTGGTAGACGAAAAGTGCCGCAATACATAGGCATGCGGGAATCAGAATATACATGATTGTGTCCTCCGATATCTCTGTTACAATTGTATACACGAAAATCGGGGCAGGCATAGTCCCATATATGGTCAATATGATGGCGAGGAATAATAAAATGCATAAATGGAAAGCAGGCGGACTGATGGCGGTGGTTCTGGCAGTGATCATGACACTGAGCGGATGCATGCGGCTGCAGGTCACTGCCGATGTAAGTGAAGCAGGAGATATTACCGGGGATATCCATCTGTTGGTTCATCCTACCGTACTGCAGATGGCAAATCTCAATATCGATGATGTCATTGCGCAATTGGAACGGGATTACCGCACACAGTATCCCGATGCCGTCGTGGAAAAGATCTCAGAGAACGTAGACGGCACCGCCATGCAGGGAGCTGCCATTCATTCCATTCATGATGACGCACTGCATGCGGAAGTCACTGATACCGGCATGATCGTACAGTTTCCGATCCGCACGATTCTGGATGAAGTGCAGAAGACTGCCAATGTCAGTATCTCCACTTTGAAGCAATACGGCTCCCAGGCAGTCCTCACGATCCGCATGCCATCTCCGCCGGAAACCAATGTCGGCACTGTATCCGGCAATACCGTCACGATCGATCTTCTGAGTGTGCCGGAGGGCATTAACGATGCGGTGATCACCTGCGGCAGAGCAGCACCGGAACCGGTGAAGCAGATCTCCTGGATCCGCCGGTGTGTGATCGCAGTGCATACCATGGCAATGGTCGTAATGGTCCTGCGTCTTGCCGCAAAGAAAAAGAAATGAATTCAAAGCAAAGGCCTGTCACATACCGACAGGCCTTCATGGTTTTACGGACGGATCGTGCGTATACTGAAGAGTCTGCGCAGGATGGCAGTGATCTCTTTCGGTGTCTGCTTCATATTCCGCGTCAGCCACGTCAGGATCAGCCCATATGCACCGGATGCAGTCGTCATCAGAAACAGATACAGTTCATCATCACTGCAATTGAGCTGCTTGCGCAGTTCATTCCGGTGACGGCGGATAACATCTTCCACCACTTCCAGGCCAAACCCCTTGATGTAGCTTTCCGTATTATTTGAAAACAGTACGATGATCTCCTCCTTGTTTTCCTGTAAATAAGTCAGGCATGTTTCCAGTGCATGTTCTTCGGAATGGGAGGACCTGATGTCTTTCATATACAGTGTTTCGATCTTCTCTGCATATTCCCAGACGATCTCACGCAGAATCATCGGAACCGAATCATAATGATTGTAAAACGTTGCCCGGTTGACGCCGGACGCCTGACATAACGCCGTCACACTGATCCGGGAAAGCGGCATCTTTCCAATCAGAGAAAGCAGGCCTTTCCGAAGCAGTTGTTTTGTAAGAACGATACGCATATCTGTTTTCATAATGATTCATCTCCTGATAATTAACACTTTAAAGGCAAATGACGATAAACATACAGAATGAAGTATAGTGTCGACCATTAATCGACATCTATCTAATATAATAGCATTTGTCGAAAAACAAGGGAGATAGAATCATGGAAAAGAAAATTCTGACAAATGAAGAACGGATCGCAAACAATGCGGCAATCGCGGATTCCTACTATCATGCGTATGACAAGAAAGCAGTCAAAGACGGTGCGGTATACGATGTCTGGGTATTTGCACCGCACGCAGAATACTGGTCTCCGTATTTCGGAAACAGCATGATCGATCTGCAGGAAAATCCGATCTCTGTAGAAGATTCCGCAACAATGGAAGCACTGTCCTATTCGGTTGAATTTGAAAACTGGGGACCGGTAGACTTTGAATCCTTCCCATCGATTGAAGGTGTCGCATGGAAGACACACTTTGGCGGATACCGCAGAAGAGACGGCAAATTCATGGACTTCTTTGCCTACAGCTTCATCCGTACAAATATGTATGGTGAAATCACACACTGGGAGACACATGTCAATTCCAATTATAATGATTTCCTGGATGTGGCAATTGGCGAACATGGTCCGTACAGTGACGCCAATGTATACATGGCAGCTGTCATGAGAAAGCTTGCTTCGGCTGGCATTGACCTTGCATCTTTGATGCACAAGGAAAGAAAGATCTGAGTAATTCTGAATGATCTCTGCAGTACACTGCAGAGATTTTTTTCTTTGACCTGTGAATAAACTTTTTTCTGGAGGATGGTATAATTGGAAGCATACAATGGCAGAATAAACGTATGTATGCATTTTTCATCAAATATTCCGTATATGCAGCAGTAATGCTGGGAATACTGGCCGGAATTCCGCTTGTGAAGATCGTGCGGGAAAGATCCATGAGCGAGACGGTGTTCCTGTGCATTGCTTTTTCTGCTGTTAGTATGGTCTCCGTTCTGTTATTTGCTTCTTTTGAAAAAATCATCGCAGGACATGGAATATCGATGGGGGCAGTCAGTACATATGGAGTATATATAATTGCACCGGTGATCCTGCTTGCTTTGTATCGGAGAGACAGAAGCAGTATCTTTGATGCATTTGCGCTCTATGTGCTGCCATCGCTGTTTCTGCAGCGCATTCGATGCATGTTCAATGGGTGCTGCGGAGGGACACAGATCGCACAAACCGGCATACACTGGCCGGTAAGAGAAGCAGAACTGCTCTTTTATGCCGTCATGCTGGTGATTCTGCTGAGACAGTTTCATAATGGAGCACAGCCGGGCATATTATTTCCAATCCTGATGATGAGTTATGGCAGTTTCCGCTTTGTGGAAGAATTCTTCCGGGAAGGGAATGGTCTGCTTCATATGGCGCATCTCTGGTCTGTTCTTACAATTCTCATTGGTTACAGCATTTATATAGAAATTCGAAAACATAAGAAATAAAGGGGGTATTTACTATGTTTCGCAATATTGTCAAAAGGTGTATGAAACTGGTGATCATCTGTATGATGATCATCGGCGTTCTTCCTGCTGCAGCGGTTCCGGTACATGCGGACGATCTGGATCTTGGCATCAGCGGCCTCTCTGTCAGCTATGATGCCGGCACATGGACGGCTTCCGGGAAAAGTCTGAGCGGATCAGCGACCGGGAAAGCAGCTGGTACCTGTGACAGTGCATCCTCTTTGACATCCACGCTGACATTCAAGAACGCCCGTGCATCTGCTGCACAGCTGTCTTTTGATTATGCCAAACCGGTGCTTGCGGCAGGGGGCTCTGTAACGATCGATGGCACAGCTGTTACCGCAGCCGGCAGTTTTGTCAAAGAAGTACCGGCAAACGGAACAGTCACAGTCGTGATCTATTCGGGCAATGCCGGTGCCAATACATCTTCTGTAAATCTTACAAATATTTCCCTTATTACCTCCGGGTCTGTGACAACAACGTTTGAAATGCCGCAGGGAAGCGGAACGTATACGGTCGATGGGAATGCAATTACAGCGTCCACCCAGATCACAAGAAATTCCACCGAAGCCTATACCCTGACTGCTCAGCCTGCCAGCGGCTATAAGCTGGAAGGCTGGTATTCAGCCACAAAGGATGCTTTCCTGAGCACAGATACAGTATGGAAAGCCTATTTTGATACACCACAGACCATTTATCCGGTATTCATTCCTTCGGACTGTCCGGTGTGGGATGTCTTTGGCAAGTGGTTTACCGACCTGAATGAAGCCATTGCCTATGCTAATACAAGCAAAACAGAAAAGATCACACTGGTGGTCAATGGTACGCTGTCTGCCGGTACATATACGATTCCTTCCGGCAAAAGCGTACTAATCCCCTATGACAATGCGTCCACACTGATCAAAGAGTCACCCGTTCTGGTGACAAGCACGGTACCTACTGTACCATCCGCATACAGGACCCTGACACTTGGCTCAGGTGCAGAGATCATCGTGAATGGAAATCTCTCTGTCGGCGGCCGGCAGAATTCCCATAATAACGGCTATACCGGTGCCAATACCGGATTCTTTGGCTGGATTTCCATGAAACAGGGCAGTTCGATCACGCTGAACAGCGGCTCGAACCTGTACTGCTGGGGATATATCACCGGTGCCGGCACCGTTACAGCAAACGCCGGTTCCAAGGTATACGAACCGTTCTCCATCTGTGATATCCGCGGCGGCTCTGCAACATCCAGCATGAATAATAATGAGCAGAAGGTCTTCCCGGTATCCCAGTATTATGTACAGAATATCGAATCTTCTCTGACCATCGTTTCCGGTGCCTCTCTGAACGTTGTCGCAACCGCGACGGTACAGGGAATGACAGAGACCCCAAGGATCACCTTTGTCGGCTCCTCCGGTGCCTTATTTACGCTTGGTTCCGGCACTTCCTTTGCCATGCGGTACGATCCTTCTGCAGACCGGAATTACTATGATCTTTACGGAAATGCTTCTTTGAACAGTTTCAGCATGAATGTGGGCATCTCCATCAACAGCCGGAACTATGTTCTTCCCTTAATGGAAAATACAACGATCCGCTTCCACTCCGGAACAACGACCTGCAATCAGGATATTTGCCTGATCCCTGGATTTGAGGCAGAGATCGACCAGGGTGCTGTTCTCAAGATCGCATCCGGTTCTTCTGCGTATGTATATGACCGTGAACAGTGGGTCGGCAAGAAGTTCCTGTATCCGAATTCCGACTTCCGCAACAGTTACTATTCCCCGACCCGTGCAAATGCCAATAAGTTCTCAGCAGCGAAAATGGTCGATGCAAAGCTCGATGTCAACGGCACACTGGACGCCGCAGGCAGTCTCTATACGACCGAAGGCGGTGCAGACATCGTATCCACACAAGGGACCGGCTCCGTCGTATTTACCAATACAACCGCAGCTTCTTCGACCTATCAGGCAACGCAAAGCGGTACAACGATCAGTTATACCGAGCTGCCCGTTACTTCTGCTGTATTGCATAACGGAAGCCGGTATGCCGGTACAGATGAGGAATACACCATCACATCCGGCAGTGCCAAAGGCGATGTCTATACCTATGATGCAGAACTGCAGAAATGGGGCATCTATACCAATTACACCGTTACATTTGATGATGATAACGGCAATGTCTCCACTGCAGAAGTCATCAGCGGACATACTGTCACAAAACCGGAAGACCCGGAAAAAGAAGGCTATTACTTTGCCGGCTGGTTCAATGGCGATACGGAATATGACTTCACACAGCCGGTAACCGGTGATCTTACACTGAAAGCAAAGTGGGAGAAGCTGACCTATGTCCTGAAAGAATGGAAATGGAGTGCTGATTACAGTGCTGCTTCAGCAGTCTTTGTCAGTGAACAGGATGATTCCCTGATTGAAGAAATCCCGGCAGAGATCACAAGTGAAATCACAGAAGCAGATTGTGAAACAGACGGAGCCGCAGTCTACACTGCCACAGTCACATTCAATGGCAATACCTATACCGATGTAAAAGAACAGGTCATCCCAGCCATTGGTCATTCCTATGGAATGCCGCGGTACACCTGGTCCAATGATAATTCCACTGTGACTGCATCTGCTGTATGTGCACATGATGAAACCCATATCCTGAGTGAAACCGTAGAGACAGCCTCCGAAATCACAGTTGAACCACTCTGTGAAACACCTGGTGAACAGCGCTTCACCGCAGTATTTGAACATGCATTGTTCGAAACACAGACAAAGACCATCGTTCTGGAAGCACTTGGCCATGAATGGAGCGAATGGACAGTTGTTATTGAAGCAACCGAAGAAGCATCCGGACTTGAGGAAAGAGTCTGTACAAGATGCGGTGAGAAAGAAATACGGGAGATTCCCGCTCTTGGACATACCCATCGGATGGTTCATACAGAGGCAAAAGATCCCACATGTGAAGAAGATGGAAACAGTGAATACTGGACATGTGAAAAGTGCGGAAGACATTACGCAGATGAAAACGGTGATACGGAGATCGAAGCAGACAGCTGGATCATCAAGGCACTTGGTCATGACTACGGCGATGCGGAATATGCATGGTCAGATGACTATGCATCTGTAACTGCATCGGCAGTATGCAAACGCGACTCTGCGCATGTTCTTACAGAGACCGTCAATACCACATCCACAACGATACCGCCAACCTGTGAAATATCAGGAAATACCACCTATTCCGCTGTATTCACAAATGAACTGTTCACTCCGCAGTCGAAAGTAGTTGAGATCCCGGCCCTTGGTCATAAGTATGGTGAACCGACATACGAATGGTCTGATGACAACAGTACAGTAACTGCCACAGCTGTCTGCGAACATGATGCTTCACATGTGATTACTGAGACAGTAAATACAACAGTCAAAACAACAGAACCAACCTGTGAGACTGCCGGCAGTTCCACTTACACTGCAACGTTTATCAATAAAGAATTCGAGACACAGACCAGGACTATTGAAATTCCGGCACTTGGACATAAGTATGGTGAACCAACATATGAATGGTCTGAGGACAACAGCAGTGTGACTGCCAAAGCAGTCTGCGAACATGATTCAAGTCATATGATTACAGAGACTGTGAAGACTACCGTCAAGACAGTCAACGCGACATGTGAAACAGCAGGAAGCACGACTTACACTGCCACGTTCACGAACGAACTGTTCAGCGAGCAGACAAAGACAGTTGAAATCCCTGCACTCGGACATAAGTATAGTGAACCGACATATGAATGGGCAGCGGATAACAGCAGCGTAACGGCGAAAGCAATCTGCGAACATGATGCATCTCATGTCATTACAGAGACTGTGAAGACAACTGTTAAGACAGTTGACGCAACATGCGAAACAGCAGGAAGCACAACATACACAGCTGCATTCACAAATGAATTGTTCTCTGAGCAGACGAGAGTCGTTGAGATCCCGGCATTGGGTCACGAATATGGTGAGCCGGTATATGAATGGGCAGAAGATTACAGCACAGTTACTGCGAAGGCAATCTGTAAACATGATGAATCGCATGTGATCTCTGAAACCGTCAAAACAACAGTAAAAACAACAGAACCGACATGTGAGACAGCAGGAAGCAAAACCTATACTGCAGCGTTTACAAACAAGAAGTTCTATACGCAGACAAAGACGATTGAGATCCCGGCACTTGGTCATAAGTATGATGAGCCGACCTATGAGTGGTCTGAGGATAACAGCAGCGTGATTGCGAAGGCAGTCTGCGAACATGATGTAAGTCATGTCATTACTGAAACAGTGAAGACTACTGTCAAGACCGTTGACGCAACCTGTGAAGAAACAGGCAGCACAACTTATACCGCCACATTCACCAACGAACTGTTCTCTGAACAGACAAAAGTCATCGAGATTCCTGCACTTGGTCATGAGTGGCAGAATCCGATATGGACATGGGCAGAAGACTTCAGCAAAGCATCTGTCACATTTACCTGTTCACATGATGCGGCACATACAAAGACCATTGATGCAGTGATCACGAAAGAAACCGACGCAGCAAGCTGTGAAGAACCAGGCTTAGTCACATATACTGCGAAAGCAGTCCTGGAAGGGACAGAGTATACCGATATTAAAGAAGTATATGTGGAAGCAGTTGGACATGCATGGGGCGAACCAGTATATGAATGGTCCGCAGACAATCGTTCTGTAACTGCCGCAGTAGTTTGTAAGAATGATGCTTCACACAAAGTCACAGAGACAGTACAGACAACTGTCAAGACAGTCGATGCAACATGTGAAGAAGCAGGCAGCACAACCTACACCGCAACATTCACAAACGAATTGTTCTCTGAGCAGACGATAGTTATTGAAATCCCTGCGACAGGTCATAAGTATGGTGAACCGACTTATGAATGGTCTGCGGACAACAGCAGTGTTACTGCCAAAGCAATCTGTGAACATGATGCAGATCATGTGATCACAGAGACTGTACAAACAACTGTCACAACAGTCGATGCAACATGCGAAATCGCGGGAAGCACAACATACACAGCTACATTTACAAACGAATTGTTCTCTGAGCAGACCAAAGTCGTTGAGATTCCTGCACTTGGACATAAATACGGTGAACCGACATATGAGTGGGCGGAAGACAACAGCAGTGTAACGGCAAAGGCTATCTGCGAACATGATGCAAACCACGTCATCACAGAAACTGTGAAGACAACCGTCAAGATAGTCGACGCAACATGCGAAATCGCGGGAAGTACGACTTACACAGCCACATTCTCCAATGCCCTGTTCAGTGAACAGACAAAGACTGTTGAGATCCCTGCACTCGGTCATAAGTATGGTGAACCGACATATGAGTGGGCAGAAGATAACAGCAGTGTGACTGCCAAAGCAATCTGCGAACATGACGCTAGCCATGTGATCACAGAAACTGTACAGACAACATCCGAAACGATTCCAGCAACGGAATATGAGGATGGAAGTACAACATATACAGCTGTATTCACCAACGAACTGTTCGAGACACAGACAAAAGTCATCGTCATTCCTGCAACAGGACCGCAGACGATCCATGTGACGGGAGTGGAACTGAATAAGACGGAACTGACACTGAGAGTCGGAAACAGTGAAACACTGATCGCAACCGTATTACCGGAAGATGCAGAAGACAAGAGCGTCACATGGTCTTCCAGTGATGAAGCAATAGCGACTGTAGACAGCAATGGCAAAGTCACAGCAGTGGCAGACAAGGGAATCGAAGATCCTTCCAAAGCTGTCATTACGGTTACGACAAATGACGGCAATTACACTGCAGAATGTATCGTAACAGTCGAAGATCCGATCAATGCATTTGTCAGAAGACTGTATGATCTGTGCTTCGGACGCAAGGCTGATACAGGCGGATTCCGGACATGGACAAACGCATTAAGAAACAAAGAGAAGACTGCGGCACAGGTGATCATCGGATTCTTTGAAAGCAAAGAGATGACACAGATGAATCTGAGCGATGCAGAGTATGTGGAACGGTGCTACAGAGTGATGATGGACCGTGCAAGTGATGCAGGGGGAAAGAAGAACTGGATGGAAGCACTGGATGCCGGATGTACAAAGCGTGCAGTACTGCGTGGATTTGTCGGAAGTGCAGAGTTCAGTAAGATCTGTGAAGAATATGGCATCGTACGCGGAGAGATCACGGTAAGTGAATGGAGAGATCAGAATCTCGGCATTACGAAGTTTGTGGCAAGATGCTACAAAGAAGTACTTGGCAGAAAAGCAGAAGTGGGCGGACTGAATAACTGGTGCAGGAAGATCCTGACGGCATCGAATAAGAAGCAGGCAGCGGTCGATACAGCAACGAATGGGTTCTTCCACAGTCCGGAGTATCTGAATAAGAAAACGTTGAATGAGCAGTATGTGACAACACTGTATAAGACGTTCCTGGGAAGAGAACCGGATCCGTCGGGCTACAGAAACTGGCTGAACAAACTGAAAGCCGGAGCGAGCCGTGACAGTGTCATGCTTGGTTTCTCCAACAGTACTGAGTTTGCAAAGATCATGGAGTCATACGGAATCCGTTAAATAGAGATTTGTATAATTTCTGTGAAACGTGATGTGCGGATAAGTGTTTGAAAAATCCCGTGCTATACTTAAATTGTTAATCATTCAAGGGGGAATCATGAAAAAACAATTTGCTAAGATCCTAAAGGTTTTCCTCGCATTTGTACTGGGTTTTGGCGTGATGCCAAAAGGTATTTATGCGGAAGAAAACGCAGAAGACTACAAGTTTATTGTAGAAGTATCTTCAGAAGACAGTACCGGAAAGAAGAACGCAGTAACTGCTACGGTATATCCGGATTACAGAGCAGAACTGGTCATTGATGAAGGCAATGTCAATAAGAGTAATGTGACTGTAGGACTCTGGATGAAGAATGTCGCAAGCCTTGGTGTAGATGGTGAAAGACGTTATGAAAGAACCATTCAGACCGGAATGACACCGGGGGATGTATCGCTGGATACCGTTGTAGGACTGTTCTCCGGATTGAAGAATGGCACCGTGATCGGAAAGGTGGACGATAAGTCTGTTACCTATGCGCTCACAAATGAAGGCCGTGTGATCAAGGGAACACCGGACAGCACAGCGAATGCATCGTCTGTATGGCATGGCATCGTCAACAGTGAGAATGTCACAGCAGGAACACAGGCAGA
>JAFYHC010000111.1 GCA_017539385.1 Solobacterium sp.
ACCATTTAGCCTCATTGGGTTTCTGTGCGTAGGCTCGGAAGTTTTGTTAGCCCCTTCCTTCATCCCAACATTACTGTTTTCGACTTGGGGTTCACTACACTTGGCGGTAAATACCTGTGGCTGGATTTTCACCAGCTGGAGTTGTGCCATGCCCGGCACACTGTAAAAAGGACATCCCGTACAGGATATCCTTTCATGAGGTTTATCGGTTTTCGTTGATATAACGGCATGCGGCTAGTGCTGCGACAGCGCCGTCCGCAGCAGCAGTGGTCACCTGGCGCACATGTTTTCTGCGGCAGTCGCCTGCCACGAAGATACCGGGTGTCTTTGTCAGACAGTTCTCATCGGAATCGAAGTAGCCATAACTGTCCAATGCCGCAAGATCTTTGAATGCATCGTTTTCCGGAATAAGTCCGATTGCGACGAATAAGCCATCGCATTCCACGAGCTTTCCTTCGCCGGTCGTGCGGTCTTCATAGCGGACACCGCGCAGTTCACCATTGACGGTCTCAAAGCCAGTCAGTCTGGTATTGGTGATGCCCTGGACATTGTCCATCGCAAACAGGACTTCCTGCAGCCTGGCTTCACCGGTGAATACCGGCAGATCCTGCAGCAGGATGACTTTTTTGCACTTCTGTGCCAGCAGGATGGCTTCCTGCAGAGCGGAGTTGCCGCCGCCTGCGACTGCTACAGTCCTTCCGGCATAGAAGTCGCCGTCACATACTGCACAGAAGGAGATGCCTTCACCTACCAGTTCGTCTTCACCCTCCAAGCCCAGCATGCGGTGCTTGACACCGGTGGCGAGGATGACGGTACGTGCTTCGTAGCGGCTTCCTTCTTCGGTCGCAACAATGCGGAGATCTCCTTCACATGTTACGCCGCTGACCGTCTCGACTTCGATCTCTGCACCCTGTGCCATGATCTGTTCAAACATTTTGTCTGCCAGTTCATTGCCGCTGAGTGACAGCTGGGACGGATAGTTTTCCACTTTCGGGGAATGGGTGATCTGTCCGCCGAAGCCTTCTTTTTCAATCACCAGTACACTTTTGCCGTTGCGCAGGGCATACAGCGCAGCCGTCATGCCGGCCGGGCCGCCGCCTGCAACGATGACATCATAGACTGCCATCATCAGCTCCGCATCAGCCAGCCTTTGATATCGGAAACACCGCGGTATTTCTCAAAGCTGTCTCCGTTAGGAATGACAAGTGTCGGTGCCTGCTTGACACCGTATTTTTCAACCAGTTCACGCTCTTCGTTGGCATTGAGCGCTGTGTAAGGAACACCTGCTTTGTCCAGTAATGCCATCGCTGCCTTGCAGTTCGGGCATGTCGGTGTCTTGAACAGCAGGATGCCTGCTGTCTTTGTTTCCTGTACCGGTGCTTCTGCTGGTGCAGCTGTCTGCAGCGGTTCATCGACCGGTGCCGGGATCGGTCCGGTGTGCTTCAGGACGGAGTGACCGATGTTGTAGACTTTACGGTCTTTGAATTCCTGTGCTTTACCGTCGTTCCAGTTCTGTACCGGACGATAGTAACCGGTGATGCGGCTGTAGACTTCTGTCTTCTGGCCGCAGATCGGACATGTATACTGTTCGCCTGTCAGATAGTCGTGGTTCTTACATACAGAGTATGTCGGAGACATCGTATAGTACGGAAGCTTGTAGTTTTCTGCGATCTTGCGCACCAGTGCAGCTGCGGCTTTCCAGTCCGGAAGCTTTTCGCCAAGGAAGGCATGGAAGACAGTACCGGATGTGTACAGTGTCTGCAGATCGTCCTGGATATCCAGAGCGGAGAAGACATCTTCGGTATAGCCGACAGGCAGGTGTGAAGAGTTGGTATAGTATGGCGTACCGTTCATATTTGCTGTGATGATGTCCGGATACTGTTCCTTATCATGCTTTGCAAAACGGTATGTCGTGGACTCTGCCGGTGTTGCTTCAAGGTTGTACAGGTCGCCATATTTCTCCTGATAGTCGGAGAGACGCTCACGCATATGATTCAGTACATCGCGGGCAAAGCGCTGTGTACGTGCATCGGTGAGGTCAGCACGCAGCCAGTTGGCATTGAGACCGACTTCGTTCATACCGATCAGACCGATCGTGGAGAAGTGGTTGTTGAAGGTGCCCAGGTATCTCTTTGTATACGGATAGAGACCCTGCTCCAGCAGTCTTGTAATAACCGTTCTCTTGATCTTCAGGGAACGTGCAGCGATATCCATCAGGTTATCCAGACGCTTATAGAAGTCTGCTTCATCCTTTGCCAGGTATGCAATACGCGGCAGGTTGATCGTAACAACGCCGATGGAACCGGTGCTTTCGCCGCTTCCGAAGAAGCCGCCGGACTTCTTGCGCAGTTCACGCAGGTCCAGACGCAGACGGCAGCACATACTTCTGACATCGCTTGGTTCCATATCACTGTTGATATAGTTGGAGAAGTACGGTGTGCCATACTTTGCAGTCATTTCAAACAGGAGCTTGTTGTTTTCTGTTTCACTCCAGTCAAAGTCTCTTGTAATGGAATACGTCGGGATCGGATACTGGAATCCTCTGCCGTTGGCGTCACCTTCGATCATGATCTCGATGAATGCCTTGTTGACCATATCCATTTCTTTCTTACAGTCACCGTATGTGAAGTCCATTTCCTTTCCGCCGATAATAGCAGGCAGGTTCTTCAGGTCATTCGGAACGACCCAGTCCAGTGTAATGTTGGAGAATGGTGCCTGTGTGCCCCATCTGGACGGTGTATTGACACCATAGATGAAGGACTGGATGCACTGCTTGACCTGGTCCTGTGTCAGGTTGTCTACTTTGACAAACGGTGCAAGATATGTATCAAACGAAGAGAATGCCTGTGCGCCGGCCCACTCATTCTGCATAATGCCGAGGAAGTTGACCATCTGGTTGCACAGTGTGGACAGATGCTTTGCCGGAGCAGATGTGATCTTGCCCGGCACACCGCCTAAGCCTTCCTGGATGAGCTGCTTTAAGGACCATCCTGCACAGTATCCCGTTAACATGGACAGGTCATGCAGATGCAGGGCAGCACTTCTATGGGCATTGGCAATCTCGTCATCATAGACTTCTGACAGCCAGTAGTTTGCAGTGATCGCACCGGAGTTGGACAGGATCAGACCGCCTACCGAATAGGTAACCGTACTGTTCTCTTTTACACGCCAGTCATTGATCTTCAGATAGTTATCGACCAGATCCCGGTAATTCAGCAGTGTGCTGTTGATATTACGTACTTTTTCACGCTGTCTGCGGTACAGAATATATGCCTTTGCGACATCCGCATATCCGGATTCGGAAAGTACTTTTTCTACACTGTCCTGAATATCTTCGACAGTTACTTTCCCGCCGGAGATCTTCTTTTCGAAATCTGCCGTGACATGGAGCGAGATCAGATCGATCACGGAAGGATGATATTCCTTCTCCAATGCCTGAAAGGCCTTGGTGATCGCGGCACTGATCTTGGCAATATTAAAGTCAACGACTTTTCCATCTCTCTTTACTACCTGATACATGTAACCTCCTAAAACCTCTTTTATCTCTGCCCGTCCCCGGTATTTTCTTTTCAGCAGCTTCCATCCTGCCGGTCATGCCCAGTCTTCCATCCCTGAGCAAAGACACTAAAAATACGCCTTGCGGGCCTATACAAGTGCAATTTTACACCGTAAAAAAACAAGGTCAACGCTTATGCCTGATGTAAATCATTTACATTTTACGTACCCTGTTTTCATGTGTGTTTTGTTAATCCATACCCCTTATTTCTGCAACATCTGTATATTTAAGCATGATATCCCTGTACGCTTCCATCGCTTCTCTGGATGGTGCGCACAGGCCGCCATACGGGACCGTATCGCGGTCGGTGAATGCCTGCAGGAAGTACTTCTTCGCCCCCTGTATCATCTTTCCGATGGCTTCAAAGTCCTCTGCCTGGTGGAATTGCTCAATGACCGTCGTGCGGAATTCGAAGTCGATGCCGCTGTTTTGTAGTAGGGAAATGCTGCGGCGGATCGGCGCAAGATCCATGGATTCCAGACCGCACGTCACGGCATATTTCTCCGGGGAATTCTTGATGTCCATTGCGGCATAGTCGATCAGCCCTTCTTTGAGTATGGCTTCCAGCATGTCCGGGTGACAGCCGTTGGTATCCAGTTTGACCGCAAATCCCATCTCACGGATCCTGCGCATGAGGGATGGCAGACCGGAGTGCAGACATGGTTCCCCGCCGGTAAACGCCACGCCATCCAGCAGGCCTTTCCGCTTTGCCAGGAATGCCAGGAATTCTTCTTCATCCATGATTGGTTTTGCCGTGCCGTCCACCAGTTCAAAGTTATGGCAGAACGGGCAGCGCAGATCGCATCCGTTCAGAAATACGGTACAGGCCACATGACCCGGAAAGTCCAGAAGTGTCATCTTCTGCAGTCCATATAGTTTCATAAATTCCCTCACAAAGCCGCAAATATATGCATATTGCGCAATTGCGCATCCTGTATGCCGTCGTTGACAGACATCGCATGCTTTTCCAGATCCCCGCACACCGCCTTGGTTAAGCCCTGTGTGATGAGTTCATCGATCACGTCCGCCGCAATGCCTTCGATCACATTGTATTTTTCTTCTGCACTGGCATCGTTGTCCGTTGTCAGCAGATATTCCATCACTTCCGCGCACAGGCTCAGCTTCGGCAATTGCCTGAGTGCATGGAAGCTCCATTTGTAATATGGCATATAGACATCATTCAGCAGGAAGATCACCGCCATGGCACTGCGTACATATTCGAACACCGCCAATTGTGCCGCGGCTGTCTCTTTGTGTCTGATACATCGCTGGTAATTGTACTGTCCGGACTGGGCCATGTTCATGAGGTGGCCTGCCAGTTTCTTCCTGCGTATTTCCCGGGGAAAGACACTTAGGGATTCCCGGATGCGTGTCATTTCCCCATATCCATCCATGAACAGCTTCCCATTGGTCATTTCTGCCAGGGACTGTTCCGGTATGGTCATCCACTCTGCCATCGTCAGGATGCCGTCTCTAGTGCCGGTCTTTTCCATCACAAAGTCGCTGATGCGCAGCACACCATGGCGATTGCCGCCGACGGGTGACAGTTTCTGCCGCTCATATCCCATATAGGATTTGGGCAGTTTGGCATAGGCACGCTCCAGCAGGAATGCACTGCGGCGGTCCACGATATCTTCTTCCGGCAGAAAGATGCAGAAACCCGGTTCATAGTCATGGTCCTGCGATATATCATCGTCGAAGCCGAAGCACTCCGAGCCGCTGCCAGCCAGTCCTACAGCGATATACGGCAAGAGGTCCGCAAACTGTTCTTCCAGCATTGGCCTGCCATATTCCTCATAGAACCGTTCGGATAATTCAAGACCCTGCATAGATCGTCTCCGCCTTCTCTTTCAATTCATCCGCCAGCAGGAAATAGCCATAGTAGGAAAATACCGGTGCACATTTTTCCAGTACGAATGCATAGTAGCCATTGTGCTCCAGGGATTCATCTTTCAGCAGGCTTTCCGCTGTATCCAGACACGCATAGATCTCGTTTTCCGCATTGTCCATGCCTTTCTGCAAAGTGATGCAGTCGGCGATATTGAGCCATGTGATCGCCTGTTCCAGTTTGCCGTGTTCTGCTTCTTCCATGATCACGAGCGCCTTGTCATACAACGTACGTGCTTCTTCATAGCGTCCCAGCGACACACAGGTCAGCGCCATGTTGTTGTACAGTCCGCCCAGCAGGTCTTTGCGTGTATTGGCAGAAGACTCATACACCGGCAGTGCCTTTGCGAACAATGCATACGCCTGCTCATTTTCTTCGAAGGCGTTATATGCCGTCGCAATATTCACATACGTCGTTGCAGAACTGATCGTACCCTCATAATCCATCTCCTGGATCAGGCGCAGTGCTTCTTTTGCCTGTGCAAAAGCTTCCTGCTTCTGTCCGGTCTTGCGGTAATGACCGACCAGTTCATTGCGGATCATGAGCTCACCGCGCTGATCCTGTCCAAGACGCGCTTCTTCGAGCCAGTACAGCAGATGCCGTTCTGCACCGGCATAATCCCGGTGACTCATGTATTCATCCATCTTTTCAATGATGCGCTGCTGGGGAACAGGCTTTATTTCCGCCTCTGCTCCATATGGCTTCTCACACAGCGGGCAATTGGGTTCCAGATAATCTTCCGGTTTCAGGATCTTATCATCCATAGTACATTCTCCTGCCTATACAGAAAGACCGCACAATTGCGGTCATACGTTGCGTATATCATCGTGCAGAGCCTTGCCGATGCCGATCTCTACCATCTTGCTCGGTGCCCCGTAACAGATCGTATAGCCGGACCGTGTCTCATACACTTTATGTGAACCAAGCCGGCGCAGTGCCCGGACATTGATCACATTGGGATCATAGACGCTGATATTCAATGTAGTGATCGAAGAGTATACACTCTTGATATTTTCCAGTCCTCCTACGGCTTCGATCGTACCCTGAATGAGGCGGTCCTTGTCACCGGTGCGGAACAGATCCACTGCCACATAGCGGAAATAGATCTGCGTTGCTCCAAAATAGATCACAAACGATACTGCACCCACCGCCGCCACTACGATCAGTGACTTCGTCAGGGAAGAATTGGAAAGATAGCTGAACAGTTCCGGGAACGTACCCGGCATCGCTGCCAGTGTCGATCCATCCGTGCTCTTGAATCCCAGATACACATGCAGTGCCTGGAAGAGACCATACAGGATACCGGTATAGCCCAGATGGAACAGGAATAATAACGGACACAATACCACCAGCAATAACTCCAATGGCAATAGTGTGCCAAACATGATCGATGTCAGTGTTGCGATCAGGAAGAAGATGCGCTTGCGTCCTCTCTCCAACCGGTTGGACATCAGTGTATACATGCCCAGGATCATTCCCGGCACTGCGAAGATATTCAGTACATAGTACGGTGTAATGAACCGTCCTGCCATACCGATCAGTCCGGTCGATGACAGCTGGCTGGTCCAGATATTGACATCACCTGCCACACTGACACCGGCAATGTTATTCCAGCTTCCCCCGCTGACACCATACCAGAACGGCTGACGTATCAGCGTACCAAGGTTGAATACACCCAGGAACCGGTCGGTAATGCCATACAGTGCCAGATTGACCGGATTGGTCGTGTCACTGGCAATAAAGCTGATAACTTTCTGTATGACCATTAATACATACGGCCATACCAATGCTGCACCGGCACCTGCAAGAAACGATACAAACACGGTACGCAGGGTGACCGATGCCTCCTTGGATATAAAGGAGAACAGGCCGTACTCATTCCGGACTTTGGAACGGTTGAATGACCACAGGGTGATCATGGCTACGATGAACGCACCGATCATGCCTGTCTGCAGCGGATAGTGGGTGGAATGCGACAGTGCCGCCGAAGCGGAATTGGATATGCTCAAGCCGAAGATCGAGCTGTATGCCGTACTAGGCAGACTGCCCGACGCAAATACCATCGTCGCTGTCAGGTAGCTGATATAGCCGCACACAGAGGAAATGATCGACGTAGCCGATCCTGTCTGCCGTGCCGAAAGACGGATCAGAAAGATAAACGGGAAATTTACGACCAGGAACTGTCCTGCTTTGACAAGCATCTCCGCCAGAATGATGATCGTATCATTCTCAATGGAATAGACGATTCCCAGTGATCCGTTTGACAGTAAATTTCCGATCCCGATCATGATCCATGCGATAAACAGGACCTCGATCGGATATTTCAGTATTTCATAAAATGAATGTCTGCTTCGCATGGTTACTCCCGTGAGCCTATTGTACCAGACTCAGAACAGACTCTTCAATCGATCGAAGTAGGACACTTTTCTTCCTCTCAGCATGCGTACCCATTCTTCCGGACACGTGTAGATTTCGATCTCTGTCGCATCATCCAGCGGATAGACGGAAGAATCCGTTCCCAGCAGTGCGCCTTTGAAGCTTTCTGACTTCCATACGATATGCACCGTATCTTTGAGAATGATCGGTGCATACAAAGAGCGTGCCTTGGCATGGTGGATGCCGGCGATCTCTGCCATTTCGATCAGGTTCAGACCTTCCTGAATCACAGATCCGCCAATGGAACGGTTGTAGGCCGTTGAACCAAGCTGCGTACATACCAGCATCCCGGTGCCCCGGAATGTTTCAAAGTATTCCCCGTCCACGTACACATCGATCTTCTGTGTACGTCCGGGATTCTCAATGCGCACTTCGTTGATCGCATGGTGGACCATGACGCCTTTGACATCAACGTGCAGAAGCGGATACGTGACTTCTTCGAAATCACCGGCAAAGAACTTATCCATGAATTCACGGTAATCACTGTCCCGGTAGTCCGTATAGAAACCAAGTGTACCGGTATGGATCCCGTACAGCTGCATTTTCTTGAGACGGTAAAACCACTGGTGCACCGCATAGATGAATGTACCGTCACCGCCAATGATAAAGCCATAGTCCGCATTGGCATCATCCCGGATAAATCCGGCATTCTGCAGTTCTTCTTCTGCATTCCGCTGGATCTGTGCAGATACCTCATCCGGACGTGCTATGATCGTATACCGTTTCTTTTCCACGTTCTTCCTCTCATTCTAACAGCGCTGCAGGCAGCTCACCCAGGCCGCATTCTTCAACACAGGATGCACTCATGCACAATACCGGAATGCATAACAGCACCCATTTCATTGCATTGGCTTTCACCTGTGCATCTTCTATGGCTTCGCCTTTCAGCATATCCCGCAGCAGTACCAATTGTTTCTGGATCTCAGAAATACCCAGTACTGCCTTCAGATAGTCTTCTGCCGCATTGCTTAATGCATTCAGTGCATTCACAAGACACTGCGGACGCTCTGTCGAAGCACCCATGTCCGTCAACTGGGCAAAGGCATATCCCTGTAGTGGGCCTGTCACTGCCAATTGGCGTATCTTTTCTTCACACCGGCTGATTGCTTCGGTGCGTTCATTCAATGCATCAAAGCTCTTCTGGATCCTTTCCAGCGATCTCTCATCTTTGCCGATCTCTTCCGAAAGACGCTCATCCTGACTGTGCAGGCTGGCATATTCTTCCAGGATCTGCCGGCGCTGCTTCTCTGCTTCTTTGATTTCTATCGCCAGGTCGTCTGCTTCTTTGCGAAACGAATCTGCCTGTGCCTTCAATGCGGCATTGGCTGCTGTTTCCGCTTCGGCTTCCCGACGGTGCAGAAAACGTGCAAATACACCGGCATAGGTCGTTGCAATGCGATTCTCCGTATCTTTGATCTGTGCCTGCTTCTGGGCAGCCTGCCGCTGCAGATGGCCAAGCTTCTTCTCGATGTCTTCTGACTGGTGCTGTTTCCGTTCCAGTTCTCTGCCCAGATACTTTCTCTGTGCGATCTTGTTTTTCAGAAAGATCGTACGGCGTTCATGATCACTGACCAGCAGAGAATTCTTGACGGCATCCTGCTTGGATGTCAGCTCCTGCCGCTCTTTGCACAATTGCTGCAATTGCTGCAGCGTCTCGCGCAAAGCAGTCACTTCTGCATATTTCTGCAGGAAATCTTCCTGCCGTTTTTTGAATATATTCCGGCTGATGGCTTTCTTACGGATCCATTGATCCGTAAGTAGTGCCAATTGTCCGGCATTTCCAGCATACAGGTACTCCTGTACCGGTTCTTCCGTAATACAGAGAGTTCCCTGAATGGGATATTTCCCCGGATCGCTTCCCGCAAGATCCGGAATCTCATAACGGGATAACTGCATGGCCCGCTTGACCAGATCACGTTCTGCATGATCCTGCAGTTCCTCATATCGGATTGTTTTTAACTCCATTCTCTCCTCTTA
Organism: Solobacterium sp.; assembly: GCA_017539385.1. Classification (GTDB taxonomy): domain Bacteria; phylum Bacillota_I; class Bacilli_A; order Erysipelotrichales; family Erysipelotrichaceae; genus Bulleidia. The sequence goes on from JAFYHC010000111.1 coordinate 9,858, forward strand.
CAGTCGAAAATGAGCACTTGTGTGCCCATTCCGTTTTATTGTCAGCTGATCCGTGTGCCCGGCTCCAGACCGTTCACTTCAACAACTGAGATTTCCTTGCCGTTCTTTCCCGCTAACAGCATGCCCTGCGATTCAACGCCGCGGATCATAGCCGGTTCCAGATTGGCAATGACGACGATATTCTTACCGATGACCTGTCCCGGTGTATAGCTCTGTGCCAGTCCGGATACGATCTGACGCGGTTTGCTTTCACCGAGGTTGACCTTCAGGATAAACAGCTTATCGGCATTCGGATGCCGCTCACAGCTGATGACCTTGCCTGCACGCAGATCGATCTTTTCAAAGTCAGCGATCGCAACAGCCGGCTTCGGCTTGCTTTCTTCTGCTTTCTTCTTCGCTGCAGCAATGGCCTTTTCATTTGCCTGTACCTGTGCTTCGACTTCCTTGCGGTCCAGACGTGCAAACAGGATATGCGGTGTCTCAGTGACCGTATGACCGGTCTCCAGATGACCGAAGGACTGGATGGAATCCATATCACGCTGTTCGGTATCCAGCTGATCCAGGATGCTTTCTGCTGTATCCGGAAGGAACGGCTTCAGCAGTACACCGGCAATACGGATCGTTTCCAGCAGGTTGTACAGCACGGTCGCAAGACGTCCGATCTTGTCCGGATCCTTTGCCAGTGTCCATGGCGTTGTCTCATCGATATAACGGTTGCAGCGGCCGAACAGGTCCAGAATATCCTGGATCGCATCGGCAACACGCAGCTCAGTCATCTTCTCATCAACAGCCTTCACGGTACGCATCGCTGTATCTTTCAGGTCTTCGTCAACAGCTTCTTCGGCATACGGATTGGCGATCATGCCGTTGAAGTATTTGTTCTGCATGGACAGTGTACGGTTGACCAGGTTGCCCAGGTTATTTGCCAGATCACTGTTGATGCGCTCCACCATCAGTTCATATGTCACATGGCCGTCCTGTGCAAACGGCATCTCATGCAGCATGATAAAGCGCACAGCATCAACGCCGAACATCTTCACCAGGTCATCCGCATAGATGACATTGCCCTTGGACTTGGACATCTTGGAATCCCCGACTAACAGCCACGGATGACCGAATACCTGCTTCGGCAGCGGTTCATTCAGCGCCATTAACATGATCGGCCAGTAGATGGTATGGAAACGGATAATGTCCTTGCCGATCAGATGCAGATCTGCCGGCCAGTACTTCTTATACAGTTCCCCATGATTGCCGTCACAGTCATATCCCAGTCCGGTAATATAATTGCTCAGTGCATCGATCCACACATAGACGACATGATTCGGATCGAAATCGACCGGGATACCCCATTTGAACGATGTACGGGATACGCACAGGTCCTGCAGACCCGGACGCAGGAAGTTATTCAGCATTTCATTCTTCCGGCTTTCCGGCTGAATGAATTCCGGATGATCTTCAATATACTGGATCAGACGGTCTGCATATTTGGACATACGGAAGAAGTATGCCTCTTCTGCCATCGGCTTTACTTCGCCGCCGCAGATCGGACATTTGCCGTCCTTCAGCTGGCTCTTTGTATAGAATGCTTCACATTCCTGGCAATACAGTCCTTCATACGATCCCTTGTAGATATCACCCTGATCATATAATCTCTTGAAGATCTTCTGGACCTGCCGTTCATGATATTCATCCGTTGTACGAATAAAGTGGTCATATGACACATTCATGACATCAAACTGCTGTTTGATCACACCGGCGACTTCGTCTACGAATTCCTTCGGTGTTACACCGGCCTGCTTTGCCTTTTCTTCTACTTTCTGGCCATGTTCATCCGTTCCTGTCTGGAAACGTACATCATAGCCGGTCGCTCTTTTATAGCGTGCAATTGCATCCGCAAGTACGATCTCATATACATTGCCGATATGCGGCTTTCCCGATGTATATGCAATTGCGGTCGTCAGATAATAAGGTCCTTTGTTTTCCATTGTGCTGCCTCCTGTATGCAGAAAATAAAAACGTCCCGCGAAAGGACGTATTTCACGCGTTACCACCTTTACTTGTCTTTCACAAGACCACTCTTTCGCTGTAACGGGCTTTCCCGGGCCACACTACCTGTCGCATGACCTGCTCCGGAGCCATATTCATCCCTGCTTTGATACGCACTTGCACCATCCGTACGCTCTCTTGGACCGCCGCAAAGATTACTCTTTCCTTCCCTGCATTTTACAGTTGCTATTATAGTCAAGAATCCCTGTTTTGCATAGTCTTTTTACTGCTGCAGGCATCTGTGCCAAGGGGTTATTCTTCAAGTTTATCGTGACCTTTTGCGGTTACTTTTTTATTGTCAATAACAGGCATTGAGAGTATAGTTAGATATGTATACGAATACCCCGGGGAGGAATATTCGCGCATACATAGAATAGGAGAATCAATAAACAATGGCTACAGGCAAAGTTAAATGGTTCAACGCTGAAAAAGGGTATGGATTTATCACAACGGATGAAGGAAGAGATATCTTCGTACACTTCTCCGCGATCCAGCAGGACGGTTACAGGACTCTCGATGAAGGACAGTCGGTTACGTTTGACATCACAGAGAGTGACCGCGGCCCGCAAGCTTCCAATGTTGTAAAACTGTAAGTTTCACTGGGAGTTCTTAAGATGACACTCAAACGTCATCTTTTTTTATGCTCTGCGGCATGAGAAAAGCGAATTGACTTGCGTCATTCGCTTCCCTGCACTCCCCCTCAGTCTGCCTCTTATACGTATTTCTCTTTGTATTCATTCAGAAGAGCATTCAGCTTTTCCGTCAGTTCTTCTTTTGTATAAAACAGTTCTGTCTTCTGGATCAATGCCTTCAGATAATCTTCGAATGCATCGTAGAAGGTAAATTCATTCAGAGCCATCAGGATCAGTCTTCCCTCTGAATTCAGGAACTGGAACATCAGTTCCTGATCATACAGGAATACATACAGACCGTTCTGGATCGGTCCGATTGCTTTCTTCAGTACATGCAGGTCCGTATCCCCGATCGAGTCAATATAGCGCTCCAGCAGCTCGATCCGCTCTTTCATGGTAAGCGGCGTATACATATGGGACGGAAGATCCCGCAGAAGACCGCTCTCCATGAAGTCACGATAGCCTTCAAAACAGTGGATCATCGGTACTTTTCCGCTTCGTATCACTTCCCCATTGACTTCCACATATGCCAGGATCTTCTGGATCAGTGTATCCCGTTCCGGTACTTCCTGTATTGTTTTCTCCTGCAGCAATTGCTCTGTCACGCTGTGGAACAGACACGGTGCCATCTCATAGATCAATCTGGCACGGATGTTATGAAAACTGAGGTCGGTCAGATAATGGAACATGATTTCGATGGAATTGGCAAAGGCAAACAGTTCCTTGGAATTATCCTTTGTCTCTTCAAACATCTTCTGGTATTCCCGTGCAATATCAGGATCCTGTATGCACAGTGCCTTCGCATGTCCGTTTTTCAGCATGACGACGGTATCCGATGTAATGACGGCATTTGTAAAATACGGGACTTCATTCATACCGCTGTTCACAGTGCCGTACTGGTAGTAGACTCTGGTATTCGTATTGCCGACGATCTGAAGCGTGCATTTCAGTTTTGCAAGATTCAGGTATCCGCTGTCCTCATGCATATATTCATAGCTGTCATAATTGATCATCAGAATATAGTCGATCTGCAGATCCGGATATGTATGCTGCAAAGAGCGGATAAATACGGAAAACGATTCATCTGCGTCGGTCGCAAAGACCGCTATTTTTCCCTGTCCCTTCTGTGCCGCTGACAGGATCGCATCATAGACAGCACTGTTCACTTCGAATTCATTGTTCAGCATACGCACGGTTTTCAATGAATCTTCTACATGGGCAGGCAGTTCAAAGTCCTGGCTGATGCGGATAAACGGCTCACGCAGGAATTTCTCCACCTCTTTCCGGCGATATACACTGACTCTGCCGTCCCGGTCGATTTCATAGGCTTCTATCATCTTTTCTTCTTCTCTTGGTGTCAGCTGCAGGAATGCGGACATCCTGCGGATCTGATCCATGGAAGAAGGATTCCGGGTCCCCTTCAGGATCTTATATGCCGTTGAACGGTCCATACTGCAGGCCTTGGCCAGATGCAGTATGCTCTTATGCTTTTCATTCAGATATTTTTTTAACAGGTTCGATAATTCACCCATGATCGCATCCCCCACTCTGCTCCATCAGGGCCTTTCGGCATTATCCTCTGATTTTATTCTATGTTCACAGAAAATTTATCACAATGTGTGGCAGAAAAGTGGACAACAATAAAACAATTGATAAATGTCAAAATACCGCCATTTCAAGCGTCAAATCAACAGTTTTGTCATGCATGTATAACAATTATTGCCATGGAAAAGGACAGCATAGTGGCAAGGCTTCTGCAGCAGTATGTCACTGGACATTCCCGGTGATGTGTCCATATATGGACGCATACTGTTTCTGTCATATGCAGGCCTTCCCTCTTCCCTTCTACAATATAAACAGAATATTGCATTTACATATCATTGAATGGAAAGATGGAAAGGAGTTTACACATGAATCCGTATTATCCTGTACTCTTTTCCCCGCTGAAGCTGGGAAAACGTATTGCCAAGAACCGTATTTTCATGTCGGCCATGGGTGACAACATGGGCGATCCGGATGGTTCGATCAGTGAGCAGCACATTGCCTACTATGCAGAGCGTGCCAAGGGCGGTGTCGGTGTCATCCTGACCGGGTGTATGGGTATTGATGATCCGCAGGGAAAAGCAACGCCAAGCCAGCCGCGCATCACCGATCCGAAGCATCAGAAGAATCTGGAGCGCCTTGCTCGGGAAGTGCACCGGTACGGGGCGCTGCTCATTCCGCAGATCCTGCATGCAGGTGAAATCGCCAAATGCACGGAAGGCGTTAAGCCGGTCTCTGTATCCCCGGTCAAAGATCATGAGGACGAGTACGAAGTCCTGACCGTGGAAAAGATCAAAGAGATCCAGAAGAAATTTGTACAGTCTGCACTCATTGCCAAACTGACACACTGCGACGGTGTCGAGATCCACGCTGCCCACATGTATCTGATCAGCCAGTTCCTTCTGCCGCGCTACAACCAGCGCACGGATGACTATGGCGGATCACTGGAAAACAGAGCACGCTTTGGTCTGGAAGTGCTGCGGGCAGTGCGTGCAGCAGTCGGTCCGGACTTTGTCGTGGGGGTGCGTCTGGGCATCCATTATGTGGGATTCCCGGATGGACTCACAGAAGAAGACAGTGTGCAGCTTTGCAAATGGTATGAAGAAGCCGGTGCAGACTTCATCGATGTCTCCGCCAGCCTTGCATTACCTGGCAATCTGATTGAAACGATGAGCCGTCCGGAAGGCAACCGTGTTGCGCTGACCGACTCCGTGCGAGGAAGCGTCAAGGTACCGATGGGTGTCCTTGGCAAGATCCGCACACCGGGATTCTGCGAAGATCTCTTAGCCAATGACCGGTGTGATTTTGTGGTCATCGGACGTCAGCTGATCTGTGATCCATACTGGGCAAACAAAGCAAAAGCAGGCAAAGCAGATGAGATCCTGCCATGTCTGTCCTGCAGCGAAGGATGTTCGAAAGAACTGAATATCCATAACTCTGTACGCTGTGTGCTCAATCCGGAAGCCGGCTATGAATTCTATAAGAAACTGGAACCGATGCCGGCCGTGAAGAAGAAAGTCGCTGTTGTGGGCGGCGGACTCTCCGGCATGCAGGCAGCCATAACCGCCGCTTCCCGCGGTCACTCTGTTGTGCTTCTTGAAGCAGCTGAGCGGCTTGGCGGACAGATGCACTTAGCCAAAGTATCCCCGCACAAAGATGTCATTGGCAAAGCAGAGAAATGGTTCGAAGAAGAACTTGGACGCAGAGGCGTAGAAGTGCGCCTTGGCGTCAAGGCAGACAAAGCAGCGATCGATGCCATTGCACCGGATGCTGTGATCCTTGCGACTGGTGCTGTGCCGCTGGTATTGCCGATCCCGGGCATTGAGAAAGGTGTACAGGCATGGGATCTGCTGGCCGGGAAAGTAGAAGCGCCAAAGGGCAGAAAAGTCGTCATCGTGGGCGGAGGCATCGTCGGCTGCGAGATCGCAGAATGCCTCATGGCAGACAACGATGTAACGATTCTGGAAATGATGCCGGGAATCGCCGGAAATCTCTTCCCATTCACAAAGATGGACATGGTCGCAGCCTTCCAGAAATTCGGTGTAAAGCCAATTGTCGAAGCGAAAGTCAAAGAGATCCAGGATGATGCGGTTGTCTTTGAAAAAGGCGGTGAAACCATGCGGGCAGAAGCAGACTGCATCATAATCGCACTTGGCCAGACATCCTTCGGCAGAGAATTTGTTGAGGAACTGGAAGATGCCGGTTATGAAGTCACTGCAGTCGGTGATCTTGCCCGTCCATCGGACTTCCTCAATGCCACAACGACCGGTTTCTTTGCCGGACTCAATCTGTAAAAAGATCGATACGCACAATTGCAAAAGCGGGCCCAGCCCGCTTTTTGCATGTATGCTTATTCGCCGAGTGCAGACATGGCGGTCTTGCCTGTCAGTGCTTCGAAGTCATTGACGAAGTCCTGCACGGCACCGTCGATCGCCAGGTTCTTAACAAATGCCTTAATGACATCTGCGGAACATGTAGCACCGCCGACGCCGTATTCCGCCAGTTCCAATACCTGCTGGCTGTTTTTGAAAGACGCTGCCAGCACTTCGCATTCCATGCCGTTATTATCCAGAATATTCTGGATCTTCTTGACGATCTCCACACCGTCATAGCCCATATTGTCAATGCGGTTGACATATGGTGCTACGTAGGAAGCACCTGCCTTCGCCGCAAGATATGCCTGCATCGGTGTATAGACGACCGTACCGCATGTCGGGATGCCTTCCTTCTTTAATGCCATCATGGCTTTGAAGCCAACCGGTGTGGAAGGAATTTTGACGATGGTGTTCTTTCCCAGCAGATCAATGATCATGTGTGCATCTTTGAGCATGCCTTCGTATGTAAGATCGACTGCCTGGGCAAAGATGATCTTGTCTTCACCGATGATCTCACGGATCGCCTTCAGCGTTTCACGGGGATCTCTTTTTGCTTTGGCAAGAATGGATGGATTGGTTGTGACTCCGTCAACCGGATAATACTCATTGATTTCTTTGATTGCTTCAAGATTTGCGTCATCAATAAACAGTTTCATCTTTCTTTCCCTCTTTCCTTTTTTAAAGTGACTGTTCTGTTCTGCCGATAATATCGTCCTGTGTCTTTCTTGAGAGGACGTTGAAGAATGCGCTGTAGCCGGCGACCCTGACAATCAGGTCTTTATGTTTTTCCGGATGCGCCTGAGCGTCCAGGAGAGTTTCTCTCGATACGATATTGTACTGAACATGGTAGCCGTGAAGCCGGTTGAAGAACGCCCTTAACAGCATCTCCAGTTTCTGTTTGTTTTCCTCCGTCGATAACATCTGCGGTGTCATTTTCTGGTTCAGCAGCACGCCGCCGGTGATCTTTTCGGTCGGGAGTTTCGTAATGGATTTGAAGACAGCGGTCGGTCCGTTCTTGTCAGCGTTGTGCGCGGGTGAGCAGCCTTCCGCCAGCGGTTCACGTGCATTTCTGCCGTCCGGTGTTGCCATGGTTCCCATGCCCTGGCCGACATTGGCTGAGATCGAGGAGGTTCCGCCATAGCGGATGCCGCCGATCGGACCTCTTGCATGTCTTGTGTTGGGATACTTTTTGATTTCGTCCAGGTAGCTGTCATAAGCTTTCACAACCAGCTGATCAACTTCATCGTTGTCATTGCCGTATTTCGGCGCATCGATGAGCATATCCTGGATTCTCCTGTTTTCCTCACTCTGGAAATCATCGAGAATGGCATTCCACAGCTGCTCTGGTGTGATCTTTTTTTCTGTATAGACCAGTTTTTTGATTGCCTCGAGAGAGTCTGCCATATTGGCGATGCCGACCTGCAGACCGGAGATGAAGTCATAGACGGCGCCGCCCTCTTTGATCGTCTTTCCTCTGCCGATGCAGTCATCGGTCAAAGCGGAACAGAGGATATCCGGCACATCTCTTTCACTGGCCTTGTCGATCGCGTTTTCGACGATGACACTGTATCTTGTGAACTCTCTGACTGTCTTGTCCCAGACTTCCATGAGTTCATCGAAGTCTTTCCATTCCGTGAAATAACCGTATCCCTTTGTGAATCTCTTTCCGCTTGTCAGATCAACACCGTTGTTCATCGCACAGAGAAGAAGTCTCGGGAAGTTGACATAGGACATGCCTGTGCAGCGGTAGCCCCACTTGCCCGGAACGGCTGTTTCAACACATCCGATGGCACTGTAGTTGTAGGCATCTTCTTCTTTGACACCCCAGTTGATGAAGGAAGGAATGATGATCTCATCATTGTTGAGGGCCGGCATGCCGAAACCAAGCTTCATGACTTCAATGCATTCATCAAAGAACTGTTTATTCAGGTTGGCGTGATATCTGACTGTCAGGTTCGGCTGGGTCAGTCTTGTCTGAGCCACCGACTGAAGAACCAGGAAGCTTAATTCATTGACGGCATCCTTTTTATCTGTTGTCTGTCCGCCGATCGTAACGTTCTGATACATCGGGGAACCGGCAGAACTGAGAGTATGAGCCTGGCTTCTGACTTTATTGATGGTAAGTGTCTTGATCCAGAGGCATGTCAGCAGTTCCAGTGCCTGCTCTTTTGTGATTCTTTCGTTCCGGATGTCATTGATGAAATACGGATACATATACTGATCAAATCTGCCATAGCTCAATGAATGACCGTTGGATTCAATCTGCAGAATCAGCTGGATAAACCAGACGGACTGGACAGCTTCTTTGAAGGAAGCAGCCGGCTCATAAGGAACTCTTGCACAGATACTGCTCATTTCTTCGAGTTCTGCTTTTCTGGCAGGATCACTTTCCTTTTCGGCCATCTCAGCCGCCAGAGCACTGTATCTCTTTGCGAATGTATGAACCGCATCGATCACGATCAGCACAGCTTTATAGAAGACATATTTATCGATGGATTCCGGATCGGCCAGATCAAGTCCTTCCTTGAGGGTCCTTGTCCTGTTTTCGTATCCTTTCAGTCCTTCCTTCAGAACCTTTTCATAATTGACTGCCAGGTGGGCATCGCCTGCGTTCAGCTTGCCTTCCATTCCGAAGACGCCTGTTTCCATGAAGACGGAAACTTCATCCGGAAGCAGCGCTTCACCTCTGGCTCTGAGGTTGTTGTTTTCCCAGAAAGGAGCGATAGATCTCAGCTGTTCTTTTGTTTCTTCCGTAATATAGAAGACATCGCCGTCTCTTTTTTCAAAGAGATCCAGTTCATCGATCACAAATTTCAATGTATATTCCGGAAACACCGGGGCATTTCTGTTCTTGGTGGCCTGGTTGCCGGCAAGCAGCGTCTTGTCTTCAATATAGATAGACATGCTCTCAAGAATCTTTTTGAGCATGAGCGCTCTCATCATGACCCTCGGCTGATTCTTGTTTTCTTCATATGCTTCAGTTGCAAGGACTGCTCTTTCCGCGTCGACATAAGGCTTTTCGTCCAGGACTTCCTCGCGGAATGCCTGCATTCTTTCAGTCAATGATCCAAAGTGTTCCCTGTTTTCCATACTGTCTTTTCCTTTCATTCGTAAGTTGTATTTGTTTCGTTGCTTTCATAATATAGCTGAAAGTCAAAAGAGTGTCAATATCATTTTTTATATTTGTAATGTATAAATGTTTCATTCGTAACTTTTTGGATTGACAACTAGCCTTCGCACACGTATTCTATGGATGTGAGGTGGTTCAGCATGACTAAAGACAGCGGTATTGTGTTCAATATTCAGAAATTCTCCGTCAATGACGGTCCCGGGATCCGCACGGTCGTCTTCTTAAAAGGATGTCCCCTGCGATGCAGATGGTGTGCCAATCCGGAAAGCCAGTCAGTCAGAGCGGAGATTATGTGGGATGAGAAGAAATGCGTCGGCTGTCATCACTGCATTGAAGTCTGTCCTCATCAGGCAGTCAGCTTAAAGGAAGGAAGAATCTCCATTGATTCTTCAAAATGCAATGGTTGCGGGAGTTGTTTCCATGAATGCCCCGGCAAGGCTCTTAAAAATGAAGGTGAACTGAAGACTGTCAAAGAAGTCATGGATGTTGTCATGCAGGATCTGCCATTCTATGAGGAAAGCGGCGGCGGAATCACACTGTCCGGCGGCGAGATGCTTGCCCAGCCTGAATTTGCGGCTAGTCTTCTGAAGACAGCAAAGGAAAACGGATTGAACACATGCTGTGAAACCACCGGTTTTGCCAAAGAAGAAGTATTCGCTGAAGTCATTGAAAATCTCGACACGATTCTCTTTGATGTCAAGCACTGGGACTCACAGAAACACAAAGAAGGAACCGCAGTCCCCAATGAGCTGATCCTTTCCAATCTGAAATATGCTATTGATCAGGGAAAAGATGTACTGCCAAGAATTCCGGTTATTCCCGGCTTTAACGATTCATTAAAAGACGCTGAAGAGCTTGCCCGCGTGATCAAAGCAGCTGGCGGCATAAAATGTCAGCTGCTGCCCTTCCATCAGTTTGGCGAAAACAAATATGAACAGCTCGGCCGTGAATATGCATATAAGGATGTCAGTGCATATCATCGGGAAGATTTGGAAGAATACCTTCAGACATTTATGGAGAACGGAGTCGATGCTTTCTTTTAAACTTTCATATGAAAGTAATACGATTTAAAATGAAAGCGGTGGTGTACTATGAAAAAACAACGTGAAAAGGAGATCCTGAATCTTCTGACAGAACGCAGACGCATTGAAGTAACGGAGTTATCCGCATTGCTCGGTGTATCCCAGGTCACAATCCGCAAAGATCTGGACCAGCTTGAAAAGATGCATATGATCAAACGGATCCACGGCTTTGCGGAGCTCAGCAGTGAAGACGACATCAACAGCCGTCTGGCATGGCACTATGAAGAAAAAACCAGGATCGCAGAAAAAGCCGCAGAACTGGTCAATGACGGTGACACGGTATTCATTGAAAACGGAAGCTGCTGTGCACTTACCGCACTGACCATTGCCAGGACAAAAAAGAATGTCACGATCGTGACAAACAGTGCGTTCATCGCAGATTATATCCGCCGGGAAGGCAGCGTGCAGATCGTATTGCTGGGAGGCATCTACCAGAGAGAATCCCAGTGTCTTGTCGGTCCGATGATCCGTGATGGTGCCATGAACTACAATGTCAGATACTGCATGATCGGCACCGACGGATGGAATGAACGCATCGGCTTTACCAACAAAGACCAGATGCGTGCCCAGGCTGTCCGTGACATGTCCGCTTCTGCCGAACAGGTCGTCGTATTGACAGAAAGCGAAAAATTCCAGTCTGCCGGTACAGTACCGCTGAATCTTTCCCGCTGTCAGGTCTCCGTGATCACAGATGCAGACATTGCGGAAGATGTAAAAAACACACTGCAGGCGCACAACATTGCAGTCACCACGATATGATTGCGAAAATGAGCAGATTCACTCGAATCTGCTCATTTTTATATCAGCTATAACGATTCAGTCCAGATATGGTTTTAACGGTGCAGGACAGCACAATACCTGGTATTCCACCATCTGGGCAGGACTCTGCACACAGCCGCTTTTCAGCCATGATACAGCCATTTCAATGGTTCCGACGGTGCAGAAGGAAATGGCATATTCCAGTTCATCACTGATCGGATCACCGGATGACTCTGCCAGACTCCGATAATACTTCTTCGTAAATTCGATCAGGAATTCATGAAAGCTGTTCGGGCCTTCGATTTCCATCACAATGGTGTAAAAGGTCTGATTGTCATACAGCAGATCATATACCCCCAGCATGCATTCCCGGAAGGACTGCTTGCGCTGAAAGGATGCCCAGAGTTCTTCGCACTGCTTGCGGCAGATCCAGACAATGAGATCGTATTTGTCATAGAAGTGGTTGTAGAAGGTCTGCCGGCTGGCTCCGCAGTCACTGCAGAGCTCTTTGACTGTGATCTGTTCAAATGTTTTTTCTTTCAGAAGGCGGATCATGGAATCCGCAAATACTTTCTTGATATCTATTGCCATCTCTCACCTGCCATAAAAGAAAAGCAGAAGAAAGTTCTCCTGCCTGTGCACTCAGTGTTGTGTATCATTATGTTTCTGCATACTGCTCATACCATGATTATATCGCAATATGCAGGATACTGCAGGAAGCTTACTCCTGTCCGGTTACCTCTGCTACGGTGTAGCATCCGTCATCGTGCGCCTTTGCACGTTCGATCTGAAACATGCGGATCTGATCCAGCAATGGTTCTTCGAAGTGCATGCCTTCGTACAAAGCAATGACCTGGTCAAATTCCCCGCTGCGGCGCAGGATGTCTGCTTTCATCAGAAGCGTATTTGTCTCGTTTTCCGGATGTTCTTTGATGATCGCATCGATTTTCCTGACTGCTTCCCTGCGCATGCGTCTGGCATTTTCTATATCATCTGCGTCGTCGCAGGCCCACGCACTATGAAGCAGGGCATAGAAATCACCCTTCACATCCCCGATCGATTCGCAATACAGGTGGTATTTGTAAAAGCGTGCTGCCAATGCGCTTTCAAACGGGATATTGTCCGCCGTCAGATAGCGTTCTTCCTGGAATACCGTCCTGTTTTCCGGTCTTTCTCGAATATCTTTGGCAATATAGCCGCATTCCGGACATTCTTCCAGCCATCCCTCCATGGTCTCTCTCTGCATCGGTGCCGGACGCAGGTCCAGATCCGGTGCACCAAAGCTGTTGGTACTGGCCAGTACATGATACGTATGTGTGTTCCCGCACACAGCGCATTTCTTTTCCATTGGAATCCATGTTGTCATTGCGAAATACCTCCTGTATTCATTCTAGCAATACCTTTCCCATAAAAGACACCGGGATACAAAAAAGAGAAGCCGAAACTTCTCTTACACTCTTAATACTGGTTTCTTGCGTCGTAGTCGTCATAGACATGAGATACCGGCTTGTGGTTCTCGATGGCATCGATGGTCTTTGCCAGCATGTCTGCGACAGACAGGACTTTGATCTTTGTGGATTTGGCTGCCTTCTCCGGGGAAAGCGGTACAGTATCCGTAATAACCATTTCCTTGATCGGGGATTCCTCGATCAACTGGATGGCATTGCGTGAGAAGACACCGTGTGTGATAGCCGTATAGATGTCCTTTGCGCCATGATCACGCAGGATCTTACAGCCGGCAACGAGGCTGCCTGCTGTGTCGCAGATATCATCGATTACGATGCAGGTCTTGCCTGCGACATCACCGATGACATTCTGTGCTTCGACCATGTTCGGCTTCGGACGGCGTTTGTCAATAATAGCGATCGGTGCGTCCAGGATGTCGGCGAGTCTTCTTGCACGTGTGACTCCGCCATGATCCGGTGATACGACGACGATGTCATCGTTCGGCAGATGCATATCTTCGAAATATTTGCCAAGCATTGCGACGGCTGTCAGGTCATCGATCGGAATATCGAAATAGCCCTGGATCTGTGTCGCATGAAGGTCGAATACGATCACACGGTCTGCGCCGGCAACCTGCAGGAGGTTTGCGACAAGTTTGGAAGTGATCGGCTGACGCGGCTTGGCCTTGCGGTCCTGACGCGCATAGCCGTAATACGGCATGATAACGTTGATTTTTTCAGCACTGGCTCTCTTGCATGCATCGATGCATACCAGTATTTCCATCAGATGTTCTGTTACCGGGTTGCAGGTGGACTGTACAATGTAAACATTGCGTCCGCGAACAGACTGCTGCGGTTCTACCAGAATTTCTCCGTCTGCGAAGTGTTCGACTTTGATCTCACCAAGCGGCAGACCAAGTTTTTTTGCAATGCCCGCAGCCAGATCTGTACTGGCAGTAAGTGCAAAGATGATCGTTTCCTCTAACATTTTTTCTCTTCCCCGTCCTTTTCCAGGTATGGACACATACCTGTCAATACTTTAACACGAATTTACGCAATCGTCTCGTCTTTCACCATGGTTCCGGGCAGAATCACCGCACCATCTTTAATTTTTGTATGTCCGAGCAGGTATGTATTCGGATAAATCATGACATCATGACCAATTTCTACGTCCGGACCGATGTAGGTCGTTTTGGGGTCCATGATCGTGACGCCTTTTTTCATCCATTCGAGATTGATGCGGTCACGCAGGTATGCCGTGGCTTTTGCCAGTTCGACATTGTCATTGACACCCTGGACTTCTTCGGTATCTTCGGCAACGACAGCGGCGACTTTCCAGCCCTTCGCATTGAAGATGGCAACCAGATCGGTGATGTAGTATTCGTTCTGGGCATTGTTGTTTTTGAGTTCTTTCAGTGCTTCGAACATCTTGCGGTTATCGAATGCATAGGAACCCATATTGACTTCTCTGACGGCACGTTCTGCTTCACTTGCGTCTTTGTATTCCACGATGCGGGATACGCTTCCGTCTTCTCTGCGGATGACGCGGCCATAGGCACGGGCATCTTCCGGGATGCTGGTGAGGACTGCCATATCGGCGTCTTTGAGTGCATCATAGAGGGACTTGTAGGTAGCCGGAGAAATGCACGGACCGTCACCATTCACCACCAGTGTGTCGCCGTCTTCGCCTTCCAGCTGTTTTGCCTGCATGACGGCATGTCCGGTACCGAGCTGGGGATCCTGTACAGCGAATTCACAGCGGCCTTCCATTGCCTTCATGACTTCGTCCCGTCCATAGCCGACGATGGAAACGATGCGCTCTGCACCGGCTTTGTTCAAAGAAGATGTGATCAGGGAGATCATGGGTTCATCCATGATCTTATGCAGTACCTTGGGAAGGTCGGAGTGCATGCGGGTGCCTTTTCCGGCAGCCATGATAATAGCGTTCTTTGTCATAATCCTTTACTCCTGTCTGTCAAAATATTGGTATGCCGCACGAAGTAATGCCGGCGGCGCAGTTCATCCATTGTTTCTTCCAGCAGTGCTCTGCTGCGTGTGAGTCCGAAGACGGTCGATCCGCTTCCGGACATCAATACACCGTCGAAGCCTCTTTCCTGCAGTTCTTCTTTGATCTTACGGATCTCGGATACCAGTTCAAGACTGGCAGCTTCCAGGCTGTTGCCCAGATTCCTGCATACGCCTTCGTAGTCATTTTCCATCAGTGCCTTTCGCATGGCAAGACAATCCGGGTGTACCAGCGGACGGCTGTCACTGAGGGCAAATGCCTCTTTGGTGGAGACACCGCGCCGTGGCTTGACCAGCAGGATGTCCATCGGCGTGCGTACATCGAAGGGATACAGGATATCCCCTCTTCCTTCGACATAGCTTGGTTCATTGAACATGCAGAAAGGGACATCGGAGCCGACCCGTTTGGCTGCTTCGATCTTTTCTTCCCTGCTCATATGCAGGCCAAGCATCGTATCCATCATGCGGATGGCAGATGCGGCGTCTGCACTGCCGCCGGCAAGTCCTGCCCGGGTGGGGATGTGCTTGCTTAAACGGCATGCGAATTCTGTCCGGAAGCCATACATTTCCTGCATGACGCGGACGGCGCTGATGATCGTATTCTTTTCATTCACCGGCAGATAGCTGCGGTTGACCGCCAGGCTTGTTTCTTCTGCAGGTTCCATTTCCAGTACATCGTAGAAATTCACCGGCACCATGATCATTTTCAGTTCATGGTAGCCGTCGTCCCTGACGCCTGCGATATCCAGGCACAGGTTGATCTTTGCATATGCTCTGTCTTTCATTGATTTGCCTCATAGATCCGGATCATCTGTTCCACAGTCAATTGCTGTGCACGCAATGATGCCGGTATATCTGCTTTCTGCAGAATTTCTTCTGCCCGCTGTCCGTCCCCGGTATATTCCCGCAGATTGTTATATACCGTCTTGCGGCGCTGTTTGAAGCAGGCACGCACCAGCGTGAAGAATTCTTCTGTATCGATCTCTTCGTGCTTTGCGCCGCGGGAAGCGAACTGGATGATCACGCTGTCCACATTGGGCGAAGGATTGAAGCTTCTGCCCGGTACGGTAAACAGCCGTTTTACATTGTAGAGATACTGTCCCTCTACACTTAATGCACTATATTGGGGAGAACCCACGGCAGCCGCAAAGCGCTCTCCGACTTCTTTTTGCACCATGACGGTGATATAGGGGATCTGGGGTGCTTCTTCAAAGATCTTGAATAATACCGGTGTTGTAATGTAATACGGCAGATTGGCACAGACTGTGACCATACCGTATTCTTTCTGCCACTCCGGTACAAGGTTCTTCAGATCTGCGGTCAGGAAGTCCTGCAGGATTACTTCAACATTGTCATA
Organism: Solobacterium sp.; assembly: GCA_017539385.1. Taxonomy (GTDB): domain Bacteria; phylum Bacillota_I; class Bacilli_A; order Erysipelotrichales; family Erysipelotrichaceae; genus Bulleidia. Next base: position 26,251 of record JAFYHC010000111.1, read on the forward strand.
ATCCTGCAGTGTATCTGCCAGTATCGGGATCAGGTCTTCATCGACCTCATAGGCAATGACTTTCTTTGCACGCAATGCCAATTGCTCGGTCAAAGAACCAATGCCCGGTCCGATCTCAATGACCAGGCCTTCGCAATGTGCATCGTCGGCGCACCGCTGCACGATCACCGGATCGACCAGAAAATTCTGACCAAAGCCCTTCTTGGCTCTCAGATCATACTTCTCCAGTATTTCCTTCGTCCGTGACGGGACGGAGATCCATCGTTTTGCCATGCAATACCTCCTGCAGCTGCTGTGCCGTTATGCCCAGATAATTGAGACGTCTGCGCATTGTTCCGGCATTTCCAAAGCCAATGTGGAACGCTTCCCCGATGAGGCGGCGGCGCTTCACGCTGTCGGGACAGCCTGACAGTCCCAGTTCCATCATTTCGGCCATGGTGATCGTTTCTTTATACTCCGGATCAAAGACGGCAATGTGTGCCAGTGCTTCTTCCAGTGCTTCTTTGTCTGCGTGTTCGACGCCGACTTTTTTCTCTGTTCTTGCTTTTTCCTTGGCAATGAACGCATTCCCGCAGCCGGGGATCCGCTGATTGATCGCATGACGAATGCGATTTCCCGGGGAATCAGGATCAGTGAAGATGATCACACCGCGTGTCTTTGCGGCGCGTTCGATCCTGCGCATGACCGCTTCATCGAGCGATGTTCCGCCGGTTTCCGCTGTATCACAGTCAAAATACTTCTGCAGATTGGCGGTATCGTGGCGTCCTTCCACTACGATCAGCTGCCGGATGAGCGGGCGCTTCATCTGCCCTCCAGAAAGCGTTCATAGTTTTCTGCGATGATCGCAGCCATTTCGTCTTCGCTGATACCTCTTACCTCTGCCATGACTTTGACAATATATGGGATATAGGATGGTTCATTGCGTTTTCCGCGCATGGGGACAGGTGCCATATAGGGGCAGTCTGTCTCACTGAGCAGCTTTGTAACATCAATGCCGGCACATACTTCTTTCGCATGTCTGGAATTCTTGAACGTTACTGCCCCGCCGAGCGCAATATAATAGCCCAGCTTTGTAAATTCAATACCCATTTCAAGACTTCCCGGGAAACAGTGCATCAGTCCTTTTACCCGGTGTTCTTTCATGATGTCATAGGTATCCTGGATCGCATCGCGGGAATGGACCAGGATGGGTTTATTGACCTTGCGGGCAATTTCGATCTGGCGGATAAACAGTTCCTTCTGCTCTTCCTTCATTTCCTTTTCCCAATGGTAGTCCAGACCGATCTCTCCCACTGCAGCGATCTCATCCATGGATACGATCTCTTCCATGCGGGCAATGTCCGCTTCGGTTACCGTGCGGATGTCTTCCGGATGGATGCCGTATGCGACTTTGTAGCGCGCTGGATCGCTTTTTGCAAATTCGATGGCACGCAGGGCTTCCTCTGCCTTTGTCGTAACGATCATGATACCGGTGATATTGGCATCATGGATGCGCTGAATGACGGCATCGAAGTCCTCCTGGAATTCCTCCGACATAATATGTGCATGTGAATCAATATAGTTCATTGTTATTTCCCCAGACAGAAGCGGCTGAAGATCTCATCCAGCAGCCCTTCTTTTGTATATTCACCTGTGATCTCCATGAGTGCGTCGTAGCATCTTTGCAGATCGATGGTCACAAGATCCAATTCCATTCCCTCTTCCAGAGCGTTATGGGCATCCTGCATGGCTTCTTCTGCCTGCAGGGCCAGACCGATCTGCCGTTCATTGTTCAGTGTATCCTGACGGGCATGGATGATCTGTGTATCATAGATCTCCAGGATCTTTTTGCGCAGTGCATCGACGTCTTTGTTGGCAGCGCTGATACTGACCGCATCCGGGATCTCTTTCAGGTCTTTCTTGTTGTATACGACAATGCGTGTTTTATCTTTGGTGCGTTCCAGAAGGTCTTTGTCACTGTCGGTCAGTTCCATGGAGCCATCCAGCACAACAATCGCAAGCTCTGCTTTTTCCAGTGCCTGCAGGGAACGTTCAATACCGATCTTTTCTACGATATCGTCGGTCTCATGGATGCCGGCGGTATCGATCAGATTCAGTGTCACGCCATCGAGGCGAATCGTTCCTTCCACGATGTCACGCGTTGTACCGGCAATGTCCGTTACAATTGCCTTGTCTTCTTCCAATAATGCGTTGAGGAGGGAAGATTTGCCGACATTCGGACGTCCCAGTATGACGGTATCAATGCCTTCCCGGATGAAAACGGCATCCTGTGCCTGCTGGATCAGGCTGTGCAGGTCGTTCTGCCATTTGCGCACTGCCGGCATGATCTCTTCTTCTGTCAGTACATGGACATCTTCGTATTCGGGATAGTCAATATTTACTTCGATGTTGGCAATGATCTGTACCAGTTCTTCCCGCAATGGCTCCAGAATGTCCCGTACACTTCCCTTGAGGGAATGCAGGGCACTGCGGGCATTAACTTCATCCCGGGCAAAGATCAGGTCGTTGATGCCTTCTGCCTGGGACAGGTCCATTTTGCCATTGAGGAATGCACGCTGGGTGAATTCACCCGGCCGGGCGGGACGGGCACCTGCCCCATAGACAAGACGCAGAATCTTCCGTGTCAGATACACACCGCCATGGCAGTTGATTTCCACAATATCTTCCCCGGTATACGAGCGCGGTGCACGGAAAAAGCTGACCAGTACCTCATCGGCTGGTTCATCCTTATCATAGATGGTCCCGTATTTGAGCGTATAGCCTCTGACATCCGAGAAATCACGCTTCATCAGTTTGCCGGCAATGGCCAGTGCATCTTCGCCGCTGATGCGGATCACGGAAATCGCACTCATGGTATCACCGGTCGCAATCGCTGCTATCGTATCCTGAAACATACTGTTCTCCTTACCCGTACAAGTGTACCATAATCTCTTTCATGGTATGATAGGCACATGGCAGAGATTTCAATAAAACCTGTATTTGAGCGTGCACTGTTGGAAATGCACTGCTGGCCTTTGAATACCATTCAGCAGGAATGGCTTCCTTTGATCCGGTCTGGCAAGGATTGCTTTCTGCAGGCAGAGACGGGATCGGGCAAGACAATTGCCTGTCTTCTTCCTGTCTCGGAAACGATCGATCCTGCGCTGATGCATACACAGGTGCTCGTTGTAGCGCCGACCCGTGAGCTGGCACTGCAGGACGCTTCCATTGCGGAACAATTGTGCGCCTACAGCGGGATACACACGGTAGCGGTCATTGGCGGACTGGAGATACGAAAGCAGGAAAATGCACTGCGCAGCCGTCCCCACATGGTCATCGGCACACCGGGACGCTTACTGGATCTCTTGGAACAGCAGAAACTGTCGCTCGATGGTGTACATACGGTCATTGTGGATGAAGGAGATATGGTATTATCCACCGGACAGAATGAAACACTGCAGCAGATCCTGCGCCGTTGTCCGGATGCCCGGCGGATCTGTGCATCTGCCACATGGCACGATGCCATCGGCACATGGCTGCACGAAGACCGCATCATCCAGCGTACGAAAGCGGCGGTACATACCGGCATCGATCAGTACGTACTGGAGGCATCAGACAAAGACATGGCACTGATGCAGATCCTGCAGCACATGCCTGTCACGCGCGCCATTGTCTTTACTGCATACAAAAGCACCGCACATGCACTGGCGGAATTCCTGCAGAAGCAGCATATCCCGGCCATGGACTTTTCCGGCTATTACGAAGAAGCGAAGCGGCTGCACATCCTGCAGTCCTTCAAAGACGGTGAGATACGCGTTCTTGCGGCGACCGATGCGGCCGCAAGAGGACTGGATATTCATGGTGTTTCGCATATCATTCACTATGAGCTTCCCATTGATCAGGAGACCTATATCCACCGCAGCGGACGCACTGCCCATCAGAACAATACCGGTACTGTGATCACTTTGCTGGATCCTTTGCACGATACCGATGAACTGGCACAAAACATACGCGCTGCTTCTCTCCCATTAACGATCGATCCGGAAATGTCCAATGACATCTTCCGCACGATCGAAGCAGAAGAAGTCCATACCCCTTCTGTCACAAAGCTCTATATAAAGAAAGGACGGAAAGATAAGATCCGTCCCAAAGATATTCTTGGTGCATTATGTGCGGTTCTTCCGTTTGAAGAGATCAGTGTGATCGAGATCCAGGACCATTATTCCCTGGTCACTGTATCATCCCCGAAAGACGGCTTGCTGGAAAAGCTGAATGACATCACACTCAAGGGCAGACCGGTGCGGATCGAGATCCGCTAACCGGTCTTTTACTTTTCTGCGATCAGGATGCAGTTGGAATCCGGGAAGCGCACCGCATCCCCGGTATCCGGATCAAACAGTTCCACCAATGGGGAAAGATGCTCTTCGTATCCCGGTTCCAGGAAGGACTCTGCCCGTATGACGTGCAGTCCTGCGGCTTCCAGTGCTTCCGTGTATTCCGGCAATGTGTAATAGCCGAAGCATTCCTGGCATTCATGGGCAAACGAAGCCGCTCCCCATGTATAGGTATACAGGAATTCCCTGCCATAGTTGATATCCGTTACAACAGTATTGGTGTCATCGTCCGCCGAAACAGTGCGCTGCGTTTCATCCATCGCATCCATGCCGTGGAAGTCCTGCATGAACCGTTTGAAGAATTCCATTCCTTCCGCTGTTTTGAAACGTATGCCAAGTCTTGCATTGCCCGGTGTCTTGATGCCGTCGCGGATCACGATGCGTCCGCCGCTGTTCAATGACGCCGCCGCATTGTGCAGTGCCTTTTCCACCGAGGCAATGTTGAAGCGTCCCTGCGGTGTTTCGGTATACGAATAGATCTCATGCAGGATGGATGAGAAGATGACCGTATCGACCGATGGTGCAAAGACGCTGTCGGTAAAGTTATGCACACAGACAGACCAGGAATGCTTTTCGCTCTGTTTCTTCTTTTCCAGCACTTCGATGACATTCTGGGAGATATCTGTACCGATGATCGTTTTATCCGGCCAGCGTGCGTCCAGCTTATCCAGCAATACTCCGCCCCCGGAGCCGACATCCAGGATCCGGTCACCTGTGACATATTCCGGCAGATCCTTCTTTGTGCTGGTATCTGCGGCATTCATCGTCTTCAGATACTGTTCTTCATTGTTCAGACGGTCAAAGGCATCCCTGCGGAAACCGAACATGTCATACAGCATCGTGATGCTTTTCTCATAAGTCAACAGCCCCGACCGTTCCGCTTCGACGCAGAAGTCGATCAGCTTCTCACACACCGGTGTAAAGCGCACGCCTATGGTCACCAGGGAACCATGGCATTCGATCACCGCACGCACATGCTGGGAATACGTAGAAGGGTCTTCCAGCCAGCGTTCAATGATGCGCTGTTTGTACGTGTTGATATGCTTTCTGCCTTCCAGGTCATAGTACAATTCATCGGCCAATGGCTTAAATACCAGATGCCTTGTCTGTTCATTGACGGCGGAAAGCGCCATGCGGCAGAATTTCGCAGCACCCTCACAGCCGAAGGAACCCAGGGCAGATTCAAAATACCAGAGATCGTATTTGGGGAAGATCTCTTCGGCGAAGAAACGGCGTGTGTCTTCGGTAGGATAGGCACTGTGCGGCAGGAGTCTGCGCAAACGCTCCTGCGGGAAGTATTCCCGGTATACATCCGTCCACACCATGCCGGCAAACGCACGGACATGTTTCTGCACGGATGTCCATATATCCTCACTGACTGCACGGATGATGCATTCATTCAGCACGGTGATCAGTTCCAGGAATTCCTGCTCATTTCTGCTTTTGCGCAATAATGCCAGTGGTCTGCTGGATGCCATGCGGCATTCACCCCGGATGAACTGTCCGGCAAGACCATGGGTACGGATCAGGATACAGACAGGGTCTGTGTCCTGATCTTTGACAAATACATGGTCGGCGTAGATGCGGGCAGATGCTTCATTGTGGATGACCAGCGGATAGCCGCGCTTCTGCCACCGCAGCCGTTCCTGCTTCGTACCGCCTTTTGCTGTCTCACTCCAGCAAAGCACTGTACGGATCAGATCATAGTTTTCCTGTGTAATAACGTGCTTGCTGTCGAGGATGTCGAGTGTGCGCAATGTATATGCCAGGGCATGGTTCTGATGCTTTTCTGCCATATTGCCAATGCGTTCCGCATTCCAGTACAGTTCTTCCCCTTCATAGAGGATACGCAGCCATGGGTTGTTTTCCAGCGCCTCCGGCCGTATCGTACCGTCCGGTTCAAAATACCGCTCTTTATTGGTAATCATGATTGCCTCCCTGCCTCATAGCCGGCTCCGAATTCTTTCAGGAATCCTTTGCCTGACGGGGTGACGCCATGGATCTCTGCCTGTGCATTCTTTCGCAGCACATAGGCAGCGAAGTGTTTCGCCTGTTCCATGGAATCTGCGTCAAAGACAAAGCTTCCCTCTTCCTTCGTACATGTGATGCGTGCACATCCATTGCGCAGCTCCTGTACATCCATGGCAGTGATCCCATTTGTCGAATATTCTCTGACATTGAATTTCTTATCAATTGTCAGGATGCGGTCTTCTGTCAGATAACTGTCTTTTAACATACCGCCCCGTTCAAATTCTTCGATATGTTCCACTGCCTTCAATCCCTTATAGATGCGTATCTTGCTGGAATAGTAGAAATACATCACCACCAGCAATACCGCCATAGCCGCATACATCCCATAGTGCAGCGCCATACTGTCATGGGATGACATGCGGAATGCCAGGAAAAAGATCACCAGTGCCGGTGCCACCAGCGCAAAGCTGTATCGTATGCTCAGCAATGACTGATAATATCGCTTGATCATAAGTTAAAACCTCCGATTCATTGCATATTCCGTTAAATTCCTATGGTATACTTTGTTCAGGAGATACAGAATCATGGAACCACTGGAATTCCTTCCATATCTGAAGAAATTCATCGAAGTCACGCTCGATGACGGTACCAGAGCAGCCGGCTATATCACCAATCCCGATGCCTTCAAGAATGAAGAACAGCCGCCGACGCATGTCGAACTGATCAATGGATTGATGAAGTCCGCTGTGCCGCTGTCCCGTATTCTTTCGATCGGCCTTCCCGCAAGAGAAGATACGGTGGAGCTGCCCATTATTTCGGATCCGAATCTCTTTCTGAACGATCACTGAGCCCTGTGCTCAGTTTTTTATCTGCGAATAATGTCAACGACCTCACCGATGTACATGCGGTGGGGTTCTTCCGTCTGATAGTGGTGACGGATGGCTTCTTCCGGCATGTTTTCTTTAAGCAGATCATTCCAGTAGATCTTGCGGCATACCAGTGTGACAGCTGCTTCTTCATAGCTCACACTGTCTTTGCACACGCAGGCATGCAGGCCTGCTTCTTTTTCTTTGTCCGTATCCCGGCCAGACAGGCTGCCCATGAGTGCAAGGGCAGGACGGTATGCTTCATCGTAGAAGCTGACGGTAAAGAAGTCATTGTCATTCATATACTGATACGTATGACGGCATGGCTTGACATAGACGGTAACGACCGGTTTTCCCCACAATGTGCCCATACCGCCCCAGCTGATAGTCATTGCATTGTGATCCTCCATTGTACCGGCACATACCAGTGCCCATTGTGTATTGAACTGTTCAAAGATATTTGTATTGAATTCCATAATCCCTCCGGTCATTCCTAGAATCTCAGTAAATGTTCGATAACTGCTTCGTCCGTCCCGGGCAGTTTCTTTTTCATATGCCGCAGGATCTTCTGATGCGATTCTTCCGGTGTATGTTTGTACACACCGTTGGTGAAATATTTGCCGAAGAAATTCTCCGGCGTGGTATAGCGGGCGATCCCCCATCCATAGAAGTTTCCGTTCTTATCCGTTTCATATTCAAAGTCGGATGTCACGATATAGCACTGCATCTGCAGCTTTGTAATCCTAGTATCGAAGCCTTTGCGGGGTTCCCAGGTATCCCTGCCTTTGTCCTTTGGCTTGACATAGCCGCCCAGTACCTTGGCTTCTTTGGATAATACCGAACGATGCGATTCAATAATGGTATAGAGATGATTGTCATCGTAACTGGCCAGACCATCTTCAAAGCGCGCATCAAAGTCATAGCCATCCCGCCGCCAGTTGGCAAATTCCCGAAACAGGTCTTTGCGGATGAATACTGCCTTGCCGCGGAAGAATTTTCCATAGGCACAGCGCATCTCCTGGATCACCGGTCCCTTCCAGTCCCATACACCGGGCTGATCGGAGAAGTACGCTTCCGGTGCACAGTGTTCCTCAATGGAATATCCCGGGATCTCATTGGCAAAAAACGGCAGGATGCCATAGGATTCGATTGCATCGATCATGTCTTGTTTTGTATGAATGGTAAAGTCGGACATATATACTCCTGTTCTATGCCAATTGTAGTGCGTACAGGGAAGGAATAACAATCGAGTAGGAGGAAATAAATAGGTTTCCTCCTATTTATTTCCGACCTCTCACACCACCGTACGTACCGTTCGGTATACGGCGGTTCGAAATTCAATAACTATGTACTAGCTGATAGTGGTCTGCTAAAGAAAGCAGACC
>JAFYHC010000014.1 GCA_017539385.1 Solobacterium sp.
CGGAAGCAGGCAGCGATCGATGCGGCTTCCAATGGCTTCTTCCATTCTCCGGAGTACATGAACAAGCACACGAACAATGATCAGTATGTACGCACACTGTACAGAACGTTCCTTGGACGTGAAGCAGATCAGGGCGGATACAACAACTGGATGAAAGCACTGAACGGCGGAACATCCAGGGATGATGTCATGAAGGGCTTTGCCAACAGTACAGAGTTTGCCAAGATCATGGCGAAGTACGGAATCAAATAGTACAAAATGAAAGAACAGCAGAGGGACCTGATTTCTCTGCTGTTCTTCCCCTTAGTGGGAGGGGGACTTAAGCTTATTCGGTTTCGCAGCTGACAACGACGCCTTTGCGTTCCATGTAATAGCTGCATAAGCCGCGGGTCGGAACGATGCAGATATCTGCATCGGGATATTCTTCCAGAATCTGCTGCTTCAGCAGATTTGCGGCTTCTTTGTTTTCTGTATGTGTGATCACTGCAGCACCGCCGGCATATCCGGCTTTTTTCATATCCTCAAACATGATCCGGAGGGCTTTGCGCTGTCCTCTTGCCTTGCCGGTAACTTTGATCGTACCGCCTTCTGTGGCTGTACCGGTCACGGCAATATTCAATACGGATAAAGCAGCTGCAGCGGCCTTATTTACCCGGCCGTTCTGCCCAAGGTTATGCAGAGAGAAGAAGGAAAAGAACAGACGTGTCTTCTTCTGATAGGCACGGATCTTTTCATCGATCTCCTGAAAAGACGCACCGCTTCTCGCATATTCGCATAATTTATGCAGCAGCAATACTTCTTCTGCACCGGTGGACAGCGAATCAATTACAGAGATATTGGCATCGGGATGCTCTTCTCTGTACATCTGTGAGGCAGTGACAGCACTGTTGTAGGATCCGGAAAGAGCACTTGTCACGGTCATGACAAAGATCTCAGAAGAACCTTCATATGCCTGCAGCCATGCATCAACAGAAGGACAGGATGTATAGGAGCGGCCTTTCCAAGCCGCAAGATAATCCAGCATATCTGTGATATTGAGGGATATATCATCGGTAAAAATTCTTTCATCGGTATAGATCGTTAACGGGACTGTCTTAAAATCCGGATAGTCAAGTGTAAACAGATCACACGAAGAATCTGCCAGGATACGCATCAAAAATCACCTCCTGAAGCACAGTGAAATTGTATGCATTTTATGTGTATGGTAAAATGTACAAAACGAGCGAAAATGTAACAGAATGTACATAATCGCGGAAAGTGTAACACCATGAAAATCAAAACTGACTATAACAGCCGTACCGTAACGACCCGCATTGCCATCGGGGATGCCATCCTGGATGAACTGGAAGAGAAAGAATTCAGCCGCATCAAGGTCACGGATGTCATCCGCCGTGCCGGTGTCTCCCGGATGTCGTTCTATCGATATTATGAAAACCTGTATGATGCATTATGCGACTATCTGAATATCATCGTCACCGGCTATATGATCGAAGGGGGAGAAGTCAACGACCCCAGTGTTTACATGAAGCTGGATCATATTGAATTCTCCTTGAATTATTTTGACCGCTATTCCCGCTACTTCCTTATATTGAACCGGCATGGTCTCTATACCGTTCTGATCGATGCCGTCAATGAATACATGATGAAGAATATCCTGCCGCAGAAGAAACTGCATATGTATGAACTTTATGCATATGCCGGCGGCTTATTGAATTCCTTTCTGAAGTGGGAAGAAGACGGCAAGAAAGAAAGTGCCCGCAATGTCGCACGCATGATCTACCGTCTCTACAACCACTCCGCTGACGATACCGAAACGATCTAGGAGGAACCAGTATGGCAATACCGGAAAACATGCGTAACAGGCACTCTGTACGCGCTTATACCACTGCACCGATCCCATCCGATATACGTGCACAGCTGGATGCCTTCATCCTGCAGTGCAACAGTGAAAGCGGTCTGAACATCTCTGTGCAGTACGATGATCCCGATGGCTTTGACTCCCGTCTTGCGCATTATGGGAAATTCCGCAATGTATGCAATTACATCGTACTGGCCGGGAAAAAGCGGGAAGACTTTGATGCCCGCTGCGGCTATTACGGAGAGAAAATTGTACTGTATGCACAGTCGCTGGGTCTGAACACCTGCTGGACAGCCCTCACATTCCATAAGAATCATGTAAAGAAGATCCTGCACCATGGCGATGCTTTGTGCATGGTCATTGCCCTGGGATATGGGGAATCATCCGGCACATCCCGCAAAAGCAAGACGATCGCAGACGTCACAAAGGGGAAGGATCTTCCCGACTGGTTCATAGAAGGCGTCAAAGCTGCGCTTCTTGCACCGACTGCCATGAACCAGCAGAAATTCCTGTTCACACTGGAACAGGATATACCTGTCCTGCAGGTAAGCAGCTTTGGTCTCTATGCCAAAGTGGACCTTGGCATCGTTGCCTGCCATTTTGAAGCCGTCACCGGCAGAAAGGTACAGATCCGTTCATGAAATATATCAAGCCAAAACATCTGGAAAAGGGCGATACTGTCGCCATTGTCTCACTTTCCAGCGGAATGCTGGGAGAACCGTGGGCGATCCACAAACTTGCCATAGCAAAAGAACGGCTGGAAAATGACTTCGGCCTCCATGTACGCGTTATGCCCAATGCACTCAAAGGCATCCAGTATCTCTATGATCATCCTGAAGCCCGTGCGCAGGACCTGATGGATGCGTTCAGAGATCCATCCATCAAGGCAGTCTTCTGTGCCATCGGCGGCGAAGATTCCATCCGTCTTCTGCCATATGTAGACCTGCAGGTACTGCATGACAATCCCAAGATCTTCACCGGTTTCTCCGATACGACATCCTGTCATATGATGATGCACAAAGCCGGTCTGATGTCCTACTATGGTGTATCCGTCATGACCAACCTGTCCGAATATGTATCGATCAATGACTATACCCTGCATATGATCCGGAAAACACTGTTTGAACCGGAACCATTCCTGGAGATACCATCTGCACCGTACTATTACGATGATGAAGATGAAAAGATCTGGTGGAGTGAAGAAAACATGCATATCCGCAAGGCGTATCATCCGGAAGAAACCGGCTATGAGATCCTGCAGGGAAGCGGGATCGCAGAAGGAAGATTGCTGGGCGGATGCGCAGACGTCTTCGTATCGCTCACCGGCACACCATTATGGCCATCCATGGACGCATGGAAGGGTGCGGTACTGTTCCTGGAAACAAGCGAAGAAGATATGGACGGTGTGATGCTTCGGTGCATATTGCGCAATCTGATGGCGCAGGGCATCTTCGATGTGATCCATGGTGTTCTTGTCGGCAAGCCGGCCAGAAGAAGCCGTCATGCGGAATACAAACAGGCACTGATCGATGTCATCGGAAAAGAAGCAGGCCATCCGGAACTGCCCATCCTGTACAATGTAAACTTTGGCCATGCCGATCCAATCGGTGTGCTGCCATATGGTGCCATGTGCCGCATCGATGCCGATCACGCAAAACTATATCTGCTGGAAACAGCCACACTCTGATAGTGAAAAAAGTGCGGAGGACCATGATACGTGGTTTCCGCACTTTTGTTAATTTCCCGCTTCCGGCAGACAGTGCATCTGTGTTCTGCCCAGTACCCGGAATCCTTCCGCTTTACCTTTCATACTGCGGATGCCGAAGTCATACGCACGCAGTTTCAGATACAGCGAAATGGAAGAAATATCATCGCAGCCATCCGGGAACTGGCTCTTGTGGCAGCCAAATACTGAATAAAGCTGCTGGGACAGATAAGGACCAACCGGCAGGAACCGGTTAGGTTTTGCGGTCATATAATAGGCAATTGCCTGTACCGGTGCACTTTCTGCACCATATTGCTTCATGATATCCGCAAACGGAGCAAAGAATGCCAATTGTCTTGCGGCACTTCCGGCATTGAGATGATCGATATGACATTCACTTGTGACCGCAGGATCCGGTGCAAAGATGATATCCGGCTTCTTTTCGCCGATCACCTTGGCAAGAGATGCCAGCAGTTCGCCATAGTCATAGAAACCGCCGTCCGAATAGCCAAGGAACGTCACATCACTGACGCCAAGCACTTTGGCAGAGGCAATCGATTCCTGCTTCCGGATCTCAATCAGCTCTTCCGGTGTCGTCCCGGACGGGGCATGTTCCATACCGTAGCGGCCATCGGTACAGATGACAAAGCTGATCTCTTTTCCCATCTTCCGCAATGCCGCAATCGCACCGCCTGCACCGATCTCAATATCATCCGGATGCGGCCCGACAAACAGATACCGCTGGAATGACTCGATCTTTGGCACCGGTGCAGCATATTTCAATATGATTTTTGTCAGACTCATGCGGCTTTTTCCTGTCTGCGCTGATCCAGCTCTGCGCAGATCCGGTCATACTCTGCCTCATCCAGCACATACTTCTTCTTGTAAAGCATATACGAGGCATACATCAGAAGCAGGGGAAGCACCGTCATCACACATAGCAGCCCAAGTGACTGACCGCTTTGCACACCGCTCAGCAGCTCTGTGATCGCATCTGCTTTCGCCTCCGCCGTCATATCACCGGCATTGGCTGCCTGTTCATACTGGGAAATACCATTTGTATACTTCAGGATCCCGAACAGGATATATGCCAGGTTGGCAATCGCTACTGTCAGTGCAGATGCCATCTTTGTCAAGAACGGACGCAGAGAACCAATGATCGCCTCATCCCGTACACCATGCTGGTATTCGTTGTATTCAACCGTATTCATGATGGAGATCATCATGATCAGATAGAAGCCATACTGTCCGAAATTCGCCAGCATATATCCAAATGTCAGGATGCTGAACTTGATGCCGGATGTTAACGGCAGAATACCCGCACATAACATGAACAGATATCCCACTGCGCCGATGATCATCAGATAATCCATCAGTTTCTTCCGTCCGAATTTCTTTGATACTGCCGGATAGAAGATCATCAGGAATGCTGTAACCATCATGCCCAGCATCTGGAACATGGTAAAGAAGACACCCTTATAGCCAAACTGCACATAAATATATGTCTGTCCGATACCCGAAAGAACAATGCCGTTGCCGATCTGCTGCAGCAGGAAGATCACAGCGATCCAGATCAACTGGGAATTCCCGCTGATCGTCGAAAAGATCTTCTTGAAGCTGATTGGCGGCGCCGGTTCATCATTCGCATTCCGTTCCTCCGTTACGCCAAAGATGGTAAACGCAAGAAACAGCGGACCCAGGATCGCCGCACCCAGTGCCACGATGCCATATGCTGTCACGGCATTTCCGCCGATCGCACTGTCACCGGCTGTAAACATCGGGATCAAAGACGCTGCCAGCACACCGCCGATCCCGGCAAACAGCGTTGCCCGGGATGTGAACTTATTGCGCGTATCCGCATCCGAACTCAATGCCGGAACCATGCCCCAGTAGGAAATATCATGCATGGTATAGGTAATGCTGTAGGCAAAATACATCACGCCGAAGAAGCACACAAACGCCCATCCCTGCAGCTTGGTATTAAACATGGCATAGATGACCACAGACGTCGTCAGGATGCCAATGAGAAGCCATGGTTTGAACTTTCCCCACTTTGTCCGTGTACGCTCAATGATATTGCCCATGATCGGATCATTCAGCGCATCAAATACACGGGCAGCCACCATGATCGCAGTGATCGCAGACAGCTGTGCTGCATCCAGATTCCTCGTAAACAGCACAAATGCCAGCAGATAACTGGTAACCAGGTTGTACATGATATCGCGTCCAACCGTTCCCAGCGGAAACATCAGCAAATTCTTCTTGGTAATTTTATCGTCAGCATGCATGAGAATGAACCTCCAGTTTCTTTAAGTATAAAACAAACCAGGTATGAAAGACCCCGGGATTTATGCCGGGGTCCTGCTTAACCTGCGATGTTTCTGCAATTACAGGGCAAGGGCAGCCGCAAGACCTGCTTCCGTTGCCTTATTGGCCGGTCCTGCCTCTTTGGCATCACCGACGACATATACTTCACTGCATACTTTGCGGGCAGCTTCTTCCAGCGGATTGTATGGTTTGACACCCATCGCCAGAACGATCGTATCAAAGCCTTCGATCTATTCATCCTTCCATATGCCCACTTCATTCAGCACTGCCTTTCCATGGGGATCCACAGCCGTAACTTCAATAATGATCAGACCGAATCCGCCCAGTGCTCTTGCCCGGTAGTATTCGATCATCCGATCTGTTACAAAACCCTCATAGTTGCCGAAATTGGTTCCCATCGGCGGAACGACAAAACGATTCTTCAATTCCATCGTTCCGATCTTTCCCGGGGAAAGAAGCTTTTCAAATTTCATAATTATATTTTCCTCCAATGAACTGTTGTTCTGAATTTGTAGTAATAATGCCTGTTCCTGCCCGTCAACTCCTCCGCCTGTTTCCGCAATATTATGCACAAATCCATCCCGGATGTGTATTATGCGGAAAACACAACGCAATGACCGTAACGCGTAAAAATCTGGTATCATCTATGTAAAGATACAAAGGAGAACGAACATGGCAATCAAAATCATGCAGTATCCAAACCCAAAGAATTCTCTTAAATTACGTGTTGCACGCGGTCACTTTGCGACCAGCCACTCCCACATCAACTACTATGTGGATCTGACAATGACCAAGCACCGCCTCTCCGAAGCAAGAGAAGCCGCAAAACAGCTCGCAGCTCAGTACAAGCCCAACACCGTCATCGACACCATTCTCTGCCTGGATGGCACAGAAGTCATCGGTGCATGCATGGCAAGCGAACTGACCAAGGCCGGTTTCTCCAGCATCAACGCTCACAACACGATCTATGTCGTCACCCCGGAGCACACCACCGGAAGCCAGCTGATCTTCCGTGAAAATATCCGTCCCATGATCACCGGCAAGCATGTCATGATCCTGGCTGCTTCCATCACCACCGGCTACACGGTCGAAGGCGGCATCGAAGCAATCAAATACTACGGCGGTATGACAGTCGGCGTCTGCGGCATTTTCTCCTGCCTCGACAAATGCTTCGGCTATCCAGTATCCTCCATCTTTAATACCAAAGATGTCCTGGGCGATTACGAAAGCAAACCATCCCACGAATGCCCGATGTGCAAAGCCGGCATGAAAGTAGACGCAATCGTCAACACATACGGATTCTCCAGCTTCTGACCTCATGATCTATATCTGCTCCGATATCCATGGTCTGTATCACCGCTATGCCAAATTGCTGGAAACGATCAGTCTCAGGGATACGGATACCCTCTATGTTCTGGGCGATATGATCGACCGCGGCCCTGACGGCATACAGATCCTGCAGGACATGATGACCCATAAGAACATCATTCCTTTTATGGGCAATCATGAACACATGATGCTCATGTATCTGGAAGGCCTCGACACCGTCAGCTGGACCATGTTCTCCAACGGCGGCATCACCACCAAAGTCCGTTTCAGCCGCCTTCCCAAAGCCAGACAGAATGAGATCCTGGACTACCTGGAACACAGCTGGGTCGTAAAAAACCTGACCATTGCCGGTCAGCGCTACTCTTTATCCCATATCGGCATCTTCTCCGACAACCGTGACAGAAGGGCAGAATTCCATTCTCCCAATACCGATGTCCATGACCTGCAGGATATGGTCTGGGGCGAATACCCCTATGGCCTGAATGCCATTGGCTATTATCCCGAGACCCTGTGTCCGACCACATTCATCTCCGGACACAAATTCACCCGCAGATGGCGCGGTTACCTCGAGGATGACACGGTATATATAAAGGAATATGAAAACGGCTGCCGCTACATCGACATCGACTGCGGCTGTGCCCTGGGAAACGGAGAAGGGTACCTTGCCTGCCTTGTCATCGACGAAGACAAAGGCTTTGATCCTGACCAGATCCTGTATATCCGCTAGAAGCACATTCCCGTGCTTCTTTTTTTGCCGGAAGGACAAAAAAAGCGGGCACAATACCCGCAGATCACACTAGACAATTTCAACAGAGAGAACTTTATCTGAATCCATCAGTGCCTTCAGAATCGTCTCCGGATGGAAATCCTTTCCCGATGCAGTATCACAAAGATATGTCAGACTCTCCTCATCACCGGCGCAGCACTTCGTTTCACCAATCAGATGACATCCCTGTGCTCGCAGGATCGGCAGTATATCTGCAGCACCCGCTGACCGCACCGTTTGTATTTTCAGCTTCATGACAATATTGCCTGCATTCCGCGGCAGCATCCGCCGGAACACATGCTGAACAACGATCATCATGACCGACGCTGCTGTTCCAAGCACAAGCATCCCGCTTCCAAAGCAAAGACCGATCGCCGATGTTGCCCAGATTCCTGCCGCCGTCGTCAGTCCCTGCACCACATCATGCCGTACAAAGATCACCCCGGCACCGAGAAAACCAATACCCGAAACGACCTGCGCCGCCAGACGCGCCGGATCGCCCGCTTTGACATCCGCAAACCCATACTTCGATATCAGCATCAATAAGCACGAACCAAGCGCTACCATCATATGCGTCCGGATCCCGGCATCCTTCGAACGATTATGCCGTTCAAATCCAATCAGAAACCCTGCTGTCATCGCCGCTGCCAGCCGCAGCAGCCAATCCCATTCAAACATAACCATACTTTCACTCCCTCACATTATTATATACTTCCTGCCCGCACTCTGTACGCACGGAAAATCGTTCCTTCGCATTGTACCGTTACCGGTACAGTGTTTTTTCTTTCCTGCTGATAGTTTTAAAGCAGGGGAACCATGGAACACAGAAAGAAATACATCGAGATCCTCGTACACATCGACCGTGACGGAAACGCCACACCCAAAGAGATCCTGTGGGAAGACGGCCGCCGCTTCCTCATCCAGAAAGTCCTCGACAAGCGCCATGCCATCACATCTTCCGGCGGTGCAGCCATCTGCCACGTCTGCATCATTGCCGGCAAACGCCGCGAGATCTACAAAGAGAAAGAACGCTGGTATGTCCTGACACAATAAAAGCCCCGGATACCCGGAGCTTTCTCATGATCAGGATCTGTTCTGCCGTTCAACCAGACGTGTACCGCCATAGATCTCACGCAGTTTCGGCTTATCGATCTTACCGGTCGCATTGCGGATCACCGGCGCAAGAATGATCTTACGCGGACGCTTATACCGCGGCAGTTCTTTGCAGAAAGACACGATCTCTTCCTCATCCAGCGTAAATCCTTCTTTCACCTGAATGATCGCCGCCGCGATCTCTCCCAGACGTTCATCCGGAAGACCGATCACCGCCGCATCATGGATCTTGTCATTCGTCATCAGGAACGCTTCGATCTGTACCGGATATAGATTCTCACCGCCGGTAATAATGACATCCTTCTTGCGGTCCACCAGGAAAATGAATCCATCCTCATCCTGCATGGCCATATCACCTGTATGCAGCCAGCCTTCCTTCAGGACCTCTGCCGTTGCCAGCGGATTCTTATAATACTCCACCATGACACCCGGTCCTTTTACGCACAATTCACCGACATCACCCTGATTGACCGGCACATTCTGCTCATCGACGATCTTCGTCTGCCATCCATAACCCGGCACACCGATCGCACCGACTTTATGAATATTCTCCAGTCCCAGATGCACACAGCCAGGTCCTGTCGATTCCGAAAGACCATAGTTTGTATCATATTTATGATTCGGGAAATACCGCATCCAGTGACGGATCAGACTCGGCGGCACCGGCTGTGCCCCGATATGCATCAGACGCCATTGCTTTGTACGGTAATTCTCCAGTTTGATCCGGCCGGAATCCAGCGCCGCCAGTATATCCTGTGCCCACGGAACCAGAAGCCACACGATCGTACACTCTTCATTTGAAACTGCACTCATGATCGCTTCCGGACTGTTTCCCTTCAGAATTACTGCCTTACTGCCTGTATACAGCGACCCAAACCAGTGCATCTTCGCACCGGTATGATACAGCGGCGGAATGCACAGGAATGTATCGTTCTTATTTGTCTCATGATGGATTGCTTCCATCTTCGCCGACTGACTCAGTGCCTGATGCTTCAGGAGAATCGCCTTCGGGAATCCTGTCGTACCGGACGAGAAGTAAATTGCTCCGTCATCATCATCTGTAATATGGATCAGCGGATCCACCGACGAATGATTCGCCGCATGCCGGTAATAATCCTCCGCATACGTCGGACAGCTGTCACCGACAAAGAACAGCAGGGTATCTTTATTCAGATCATCCGCGATCTCTTCAATACGTCCGATAAACTCCGGACCATAGAACAGCACATCGGAATCCGATGCATATATACAATACTTGATCTCATCTGCGGTAAACCGGAAATTCATCGGCACCGCAATCGCCCCGGCTTTGAGAATGCCGAAATAGATCGGCAGCCACTCCAGACAGTTCATAAGCAGGATCGCACACTTCTGTCCCGGCTTAATCCCCCGGTCCATCAACATATTCGCTACACGGTTGGCTTTCTCATCAAACACCGACCATGTGATCTGCCGGCGGTAGAACGTCGCCGACGTCGGCTGGATCAATTCATATTCTTTCCAAGTCACTCTCTGTTCTTCTTTTAATTCCGGGTTGATCTCCACCAGAGCAACTTCATTTCCATACAATTTGCTGTTTCTTCTCAGCAAGTCAATAATAGGCATTTCTGTAATCCTCCATTACACTTTAGCACGCTAACGCATTATAGCATTAAATGGTTGAAACGGCAACCGGTCTGTAATACTATATATGGGAATAAAAAAGAAACGTATTATTCGTCAGGAAGAAGTGTGAGGAAAGATATGTCAGACAACAAAGAACTGATGCTTGGAAACAAAGCCGTCGCCCGCGGACTATACGAAGCCGGCGTCTGCTTCATCTCCAGCTATCCCGGTACACCAAGTACAGAAATCACGGAAGAAGCCGTGAAATATGATGAAATCTACTGCGAATGGGCTCCAAATGAAAAAGTCGCCATGGAAGCTTCCTTCGGTGCCAGCCTGGCAGGCAAACGTGCCTTCTGTGCCCAGAAACACGTCGGCCTCAACGTCGCAGCCGACCCGCTGTACACCATGTCCTACACCGGTGTAAACGCCGGCCTCGTCATTGGCGTCGCCGATGACCCCGGCATGCATTCCTCTCAGAATGAGCAGGACAGCCGCCACCATGCCATTGCCGCAAAAGTACCCATGCTCGAACCATCCGATTCCGCCGAAGCATTATCCTTTGCCAAGGCAGCCTATGAGATCTCGGAACAGTTCGATACACCGGTACTGCTGAAAATGTGCACCCGTGTCGCCCACTCCCAGTCCCTTGTGACAACCGGAGAGCGCACCGTCCCGGTCAAAGAATATGAAAAGAACATCGCCAAATATGTCATGATGCCAGGCAACGCCATCCGCCGTCACCCCGTTGTTGAACAGCGCATGCGCGATCTGACCGAATACGCCGAAACATCACCGCTCAACCGTGTGGAAATGGGCGGCACTGCCCTCGGCATCATCACTGCCTCCACCTGTTACCAGTATGTCAAAGAGGTCTTCGGAGACAGTGTCAGTGTTCTGAAACTCGGCATCACCAACCCGCTGCCCGTCCGCCTCATTCAGGACTTCGCAGCCAAAGTCGACCGCCTCGTCGTCGTGGAAGAACTCGATCCAATCATCGAAAACCACGTCAAAACCCTCGGCATCCCGGTCGAAGGCAAGAGCCTGTTCCCATTAGAAGGCGAATTCTCCCAGAACAGCATCGCTGCTGCCCTTGGCCAGAACACCCCGTCCTTCCGCAAACTCGATACAGCCATTCCCGCCCGTCCGCCGGTCATGTGCGCCGGCTGCCCGCACAGAGGCATGTTCTACACACTGAAGCAGAACAAATGCACTGTCCTGGGTGACATTGGGTGCTATACCCTCGGTGCCGTCGCTCCGCTTGGTGCAATCGAAACAACACTCTGCATGGGCGCATCCATCGGTGCCGTACACGGATTCAATAAAGTCCTGAAAGAAAGGAGTGAAAGCAGAACGGTCGCCGTCATCGGCGACTCCACCTTTATGCACTCCGGCATGACAGGACTCGCAAACATCGCATACAACCAATCCAACTCCACAGTCATCGTACTCGACAACTCCATCACCGGCATGACCGGTCACCAGCAGAACCCCACCACCGGATACAACATCAAAGGGGATCCTGCCGGCAAGATCGATCTTGAAGCTTTGTGCCGTGCCATGGGATTCAACAGCATCCGCGTCGTCGATCCCTATGACCTCAAAGCATGCGATACCGCAGTCAAAGAAGAACTCGCTGCACCCGAACCATCCGTGATCATCTCCCGGCGTCCGTGTGCACTGCTGAAATACGTCAAACACAAAGCACCGCTCACCGTCGATCCCGCTAAATGCGTCGGCTGCAAATCCTGCATGCGGATCGGCTGTCCTGCCATCTCGATCAAAGACGGAAAAGCCCGCGTTGATGCTACATTATGCGTCGGCTGCGGCGTATGTGAGCAGTTATGTCATTTTGGAGCCCTGCAGGCACCCGTACAGGAGGCATAAACATGGAAACAAAGAATATTATGATCGTCGGCGTCGGAGGACAGGGATCCCTGCTTGCCAGTAAACTTCTCGGCCATCTTCTGATGGCACAGGGCTACGACGTCAAAGTCTCCGAAGTCCACGGCATGTCCCAGCGCGGCGGCTCCGTCGTTACCTATGTACGTTATGGCGACCGTGTCTACTCTCCCGTCATCGACAGGGGAGAGGCAGACTTCATCGTTTCTTTCGAAGCACTCGAAGCTGCCAGATGGCTTTCCTATCTGAAAGAAGACGGTGTCATCGTCACCAACACCCAGCAGATCGATCCGATGCCGGTCATCACCGGAGCCATGGAATACCCAGATGACATCATCGGCCAGATCAAAGCTGCAGGAGCCCGCGTAGACGCGCTCGATTGCCTGTCCCTCGCGGCACAGGCCGGTTCCTCCAAAGCCGTCAACGTCGTCCTCATGGGCCGCCTGTCACATTATTTCGATTTTCCGGAAGAGGAATGGATGGCAAGCCTGGAAGCCGTCGTTCCGTCGCGCTTCCTGGAAATGAACAAAAAAGCATTTGTATTGGGGAAGAACACCTGAGATTTATAGAAAGGAACCCAAAATCATGGAAAGGTATTATCAGGAAGAGATCGAATGCGCTTCGCGTGAGACGATCCGGAACATTCAGAACGAAAAACTTGTCAAGCAGGTACGTCATGTCTGGGACAACGTACCGTATTACCGCAAAAAAATGGAAGAAAAAGGCGTCACTCCGGACGACATCCAGTCCATCGACGATCTTTACAAACTTCCATTCCTCTCCAAAAACGATCTTCGCACCGCTTATCCCTACGGCCTGCTCGGCACCGATCTGAAAAACTGTGTCCGGATCCAATCCACTTCCGGTACCACCGGAAAACGCGTCGTCGCTTTCTATACCCAGCATGATATTGATCTTTGGGAAGAATGCTGCGCACGTGCCATTACTGCTACAGGCGGAACAAACGAAGACGTCTGCCAGATATCCTATGGCTATGGTCTGTTCACCGGCGGCCCCGGCCTCAATGGCGGTTCCCACAAAGTCGGCTGCCTCACCATTCCGACCAGCTCCGGCAACACCGACCGCCAGATCATGTTCATCATGGACCTGCAGGCAACCATCCTGTGCTGCACACCAAGCTACGCTGCCTACCTTGGCGAGCGCATGAAAGAACTCGGCTACGGACCGGATGACATCCCGCTCAAAGCCGGAATCTTCGGTGCAGAGGCATGGAGCGAAGAAATGCGCCGCGACATCGAAGCAACACTTGGCATCAAGGCGTACGACATCTACGGTCTGACCGAACTCTCCGGACCCGGTGTAGCATTCGAATGCTCCGCACAGCAGGGTATGCACATCAATGAAGACCACTTCATTGCCGAAATCGTTGATCCGGATACACTGGAAGTCCTCCCCGAAGGCAGCGAAGGCGAACTCGTCTTCACCGCCATCGACAAAGAAGCCTTCCCAATGATCCGCTATCGTACCAGAGACATCTGCCGCCTGACCCGTGAAAAATGCTCCTGCGGCCGTACCCACGTCCGCATGGCAAAGCCGAAGGGCAGATCCGACGACATGCTCATCATCCGCGGTGTCAACGTCTTCCCGAGCCAGATTGAAACCGTCCTGCTCAACAACGGCTACGCTGCCAACTACCAGATCATCGTCGACCGTGTAAACAACACCGATACACTCGATGTCCAGGTCGAAATGACGCCGGAAATGTTCACAGATAACGTCGGTGAGATCGCCGACCGCCAGCGCGTACTCGTAGACGGCCTCAAATCCATGCTTGGCTTAAAGGCAAAAGTCACTCTGGTCGCACCCAAGAGCATCACACGCAGCGAAGGCAAAGCCGTTCGCGTCATTGATAAGAGAAAAATCTGACGGAGGTAGATCATGAGTCTGAAACAGATATCCGTATTTCTTGTAAACAAACCCGGCACCCTGAGAACCATGACCGGTGTCCTGGCAGCCAACAACGTTGACATGCGTGCAATCTCCCTGGCAGAAACCAGAGAATACGGCATTGCCCGCATCATCGTTGACGATGTCATCAGCGCAGTCGACATCCTGAAAGAAGCCGACTTCGTCACCAGTGTCAATTCTGTCCTCGCAGTCGAAGTCCCGGACCAGCCGGGCGGACTGAATACGCTGCTTGAAATCTTCGCTGCCGAAGAAGTAAATATTGAATATATGTATTCCTTCATCATCGGCACCGAATCCCGCAAAGCCGGCATGATCTTCCGTGTAGGAGACACCTCCTCTGCAGAGCCAAAACTCACTGCAAGAGGCCTCAAAGTCCTCTCACAGGAAGACCTGCAGCAGCTCTGAGCCATTGCACCATAACTGCAGAATTGCTTCAATGCATACATTCTGCAGTTTTTTTATTTTTTTTGCGGGGGATATCTTTCCTGCCTGCGTATATATAGGTGAAGGCAGTTCGAAAGCAATTGCGGGCACGCTTCCGTACTGCTTCCAGAGTTCATTTCAGAAGGGAGGATACAACAATTACATCGGTTTTATGCCCGGACGCATTAAAAACCAAGATACGTCTGTCACAGCAATAAAACCGAACCAGCATAACATACTGCAGAGACTATCTCTGTGTGATCTGTTTCAGATCACGGTACCCGGGGCCGCCGGGGATCCTATAAGCCTGGAGTATCTGGATGCGCTGGCATCCTTGACCAGGAAGAATCGCAAGATTCATGTATTTTGGTCAGTCTGTTTTTTATAAAACTCATGTATTCATGGTTTCAAGTTAATGCTATACTTTTGAAGTCATAAAAGGAGACAGACATGAAAGCATATTCACCGATAAAAGAAGGCAAAGTACGTGAGATTTATGATACTGAAAAAGGCCTGATCATGGTCGCTACCGACCGTATCTCAGCATTTGATGTAATCCTGAAAAACAAAGTGACTGACAAAGGGGTTGTATTAACGCAGATGTCCAAATTCTGGTTTGACCTGACCAAAGACATTGTTCCGAACCACATGATCAGCACCGATGTAAATGACATGCCGGAATTCTTCCGCACAGAAGAATTCGAAGGCCGCTCGATGCTTTGCAAAAAACTGGAAATGCTGCCGATCGAATGCATCGTCCGCGGTTACATTACCGGAAGCGGCTGGGCAAGCTACAAGAAGGATCAGACCGTATGCGGAATCAAACTGCCGGAAGGACTTCAGGAATGCCAGCAGCTGCCTGAACCGATTTACACCCCAAGTACAAAAGCCGAAATCGGTGATCACGATGAAAATATTTCCTTCGAACAGTCTGTGACTGTTCTCGAAAAAATCTATCCGGGACATGGCCGTGATTATGCTGAACAGCTGCGCGACAAAACCATTGCTCTTTACAAAAAGTGCGCTGACTACGCCCGCAGCAGAGGCATCATCATCGCCGATACAAAGTTCGAATTCGGTCTCGATGAAAACGGCAACGTCGTCGTCGCTGACGAAATGCTCACACCGGACTCCAGCCGTTTCTGGCCGGAAGAAGGCTATGCACCGGGACATGGACAGCCGTCCTTCGACAAGCAGTTCGTGCGCGACTGGCTCAAAGCCAACCCGGACAGCGACTATGACCTGCCGCAGGACATTATCGACAAAACAATTTCCAAGTACAAAGAAGCGTATCATCTTCTCACAGGAAAAGAACTCTGAAAACAGCACCCTCATACACCGGGTGTCATCAAAAGGCAATGAATGCTCTTGTTCATTGCTTTTTTCTGTTTTTTGCGTCACACTATGTTCAGAGAAAAAACACTGGCTGTATCATTTTTTATCTTAAGTTTCGAATCCTGTTCAGATGATTCAGAATATATTAGAATTCTAATAACTTTTTCCTGCATATCGGTCCGACGATTCGAATGCGCAGAATAATACATTATACGATTTCAAGAAAACTGCATCTGTTTCATGCACACCTCATGTTCGTGCATGCTGCAATGCCAATGATCAGACTGTCAAAGGGAGGGAATATGAAAAAATACTGCAGACAGTTCTTTATTCCAGTCATC
>JAFYHC010000112.1 GCA_017539385.1 Solobacterium sp.
ACCGGAAAAGACAAGATCTGTACTGGATTCATCTGTCCCGGAAGAAACATACAGGTAATTGCAATAGCATCCGGCACTCTGCTGGGCGACCATGGCAGTGCGGAATTCCTGCTTGCCGATGATTTCATCGCTCGCAGAGAGATTCACGATCGTATTGGCTCCAGCCAGGCAAGCATGTGTGCTCGGCTTGTCCGGGACCCAGAGATCTTCACAGATGTCCGTGCCGATGCAAAGACCGCTCAGCGTATCCTCAAATAACAGATCAGCGCCGAACGGCACATCTTCTTCACCGATCCGCACAGCTGCATCTTTTATATTTCTTCCTGACGCAAACCAGCGTCCTTCATAGAATTCCGAATAGGTCGGGATATGGATCTTCGGCACGATGCCGCAGATCTTTCCTTCCTGTACAAACGCTGCACAGTTGTAAAGACTGTTATGCCGCTGCAGCGGCAGACCGACTACAGCCGTCAGTCCGCTTAGCTTTGCTGAAGCAAGACGGATCTGATCCAGTGCCTGCAGTGCACCTTCCAGCAGTGCACGCTGGCCAAACAGGTCCGCGCATGTGTAGCCGGTGATGCACAGTTCCGGAAAAACCAGCAGTGCATGATCGGCATGCGCTTCCATCACTTCGATGATCCTGTCTGCATTGTATGCCGGATCGCCGACTTTCATCGATACAACAGCTGCACCGGCTTTCATCATCGTATTTTTCATATATAATCCTTCAGTCCTTCCAGTTCTTCCGGCACCATGGTGCTCAGTTTTTCTTTCGCATAACGGATCTCCTGGAGCACAGCGCGTATGGCACTGGATGATGCATCCTGGTAGATGTCCGGTGTCTGTACGATCGTTATATAATCCGTCAGTGTGGAAAGATATGCATCATTGTGTATAATGGCATGGCAGTCATCATGACTGCGGGACATGACCACGATTCCAAACTGGTGTGCGATCTCTTCCACATAGCGCCATCCTGTCTGCAGCTCACTCAGCTTGTCGCTGCCGATCAAAAGACTTGGCGTATAACCGCCCTGCCACAGCATGCACAGTGTTTCATATGTACGTGGCTGATCGGTGCGGGTCAGTTCATAGTCCGTGACCATCATCCATGGACGCTTTTCGGCGATCTTCCTGAGCATGGACAGGCGCTGTTCATCGCTGAATGCATAATCTTTCTTCTGCACATTGCGGATATAAGTCATCTTGGACGGAATAAACATGACCGCCTCTGCACCGGTCGCAATTCGTGCAGCATCGGCACAGGCAATATGCGCGGCACTTGGCGGATTAAAGGCTCCGCCAAATGCCAGTATGCGGGTCAAATCCTGCCCCCGTGAAGCTTTGCGTAAAGATCAGAGCGGCACTTTGCCACTTTCAGCGTCATATCCACATAGTGGGCATGCGGGAATTCAGGACGCAGTTCACTTTCCCATACCTTGTTCTGCAGCTGGTCTTTGATATATGCCTTCTTTTCGGCGATGCCCGGCAGTTCGCATACCAGTTCGCCGTCGACCATGAACGGTACCAGCAGTTTTTCGACTTTCAGCGGGATCAGTGTGCGCTGCGGTGTCAGGGCATCCGGATCGAGGTTGATCACTTCGATCGGCTTGCCTGCTTCGATGACTTCATCATCCATGGACAGGATGTCGCACTGTCCCTTTCCTTCTTCATCAAAGACGCGCCATGCCATCAGTTTGCCGGGTATGATTGCCTTGGAAGCAGAATCCGAACATTTCATCTTCGGCAGATAGCTTCCGTCTTCCTGCTTGACTGCAACCAGCTTATATACACCCCCGAATACCGGATCAGTAGCGGATGTGATCAGCTTTTCGCCGACGCCGTAAGAATCAAAGTGGGCATCTTCGTACATTTCCATATTGGACATTTTCTTTTCGTCCAGGGAGTTGGAAGCGACCAGTTTGATATATGGCTTGCCTGCCGCGTTGAGTGCCTTCCTGAGCTTCTTATAGCCTCGTGCAAGGTCACCGGAATCGATTCGTGCGGACTTGACGCGCTTATTTGGATCGTTTGGATATCTGCGGATCAGTTCATCATCGATCTTGATGAGATTGGGCAGACCGGAATCAAAGATACTGTATGTATCCAGAAGCAGCGATACATTGTCCGGATAGGTTTCTGCATAGGCAAGGAATGCTTCGTATTCCGTCGGATAGAATTCAATGAAGCTGTGTGCGATCGTACCGACAGCCTTTACTTCACTACCATACTTCATCTCTGCCAGGCAGTTTGCTGTACCGATGCATCCGCCCAGTACTGCCGCATAGGCACCCTCATTGCCGGCCGATTCACCCTGTGCACGGCGTGTTCCGAATTCCATGACATTGCGCGGTGTATGCGTATTGAGTCCGGTAATGCGTGTTGCCTTGGTAGCGATCAATGACTGGAAGTTCATCGTCTGCAGCAGATATGTCTCGATCAGGATCGCACCGACCATGTCGCACTCGATCCGTACCATCGGTACCTGCGGATAGCATACCGTACCTTCCTTCAGCATATGCACGGTTCCCTTCCACCGGTATGTACGCAGGTATTCACAGAACTCTTCGCTCATTCCCTTTGTACGCAGCCATACGATATCCCTGTCATTGAAATGATAGTTCTGCAGGAAGCGGATCAGCTTATGCTGTCCGCAGCTGATCGAATACCCCAGATTATCCGGGTTCTTCCGGAAGAACATATTAAAGACCATGACGGTATCTTTATACCCGTGAAGGAAAAGGCTGTTTGCCATGGTAAATTCATAAAAGTCGGTGACCATTGCCGGATTGTCATAATCTTCATCCGGGATATACGGTTCTACATGAATGCTCATAGGATCTCCTTTACTTTACTTCGATCTGACAGGACTCCATGATATGGAGCGCTTCGATATGTTTCTCTGGTGTTGTTGCGGCACATCCGTCTTTCAGTACCGTGATCTTTGTATTGTACATGCCTGCACGCAATAACAGGGCATTGCTGATGACGCAGATATCCGTGCATAATCCCACCAGCACGATCTCTTCCGGCGCAAGACGCTGCACGCGCTCTGCCAGGGCATAGCTGCCAAAGGTCGGCTTCTCAATGATCTCCGCATGGACTTCTTCCAGTGCCTTGCGCACCTCGGGCTGCAATTGCCACCCTGGTGTATTGCGTACACAGTGCTCTACCGGCAGATAGTGTCCTTCCAGCGTATTCATATAATCCGGCATATGCGTATCCATGGTAGCGATGACATAGTCATATGCACCGCTGCGGATCGTATCTGCAACAAACGGCACAATTGCTTCGGCTTCCTTTGTTCCAAGAGCCGCATCAACGAAGTCATTCTGCAGATCTACAACAATTAGCAGTTTTTTCATAAGTTCTCCTCTACATACCGGTACATGGGATCAAACCGGTATAACTTTACTCTTTTTCCCTTTACATTCCGGTATGTACCGGTCTCTTTCAGCATTCTCTTGATATCACGGCGGAAATTGCCGGTATCGGTCTTTCTGGCAATGATGGCCTCATAGACATTCTGCACCTCTCTCAGTGTAAACTCATCCGGGAGAAGATTGAAGAGTATGCCGGTCGAAGCAGCACGGTTCATGACCTGATCCATTGCCATATTGATTGCCTTGATGTGATCGCCGGCAATCTCGCAATCCGAGCCTTCCATTAATTCCGAGCGTGTTTCAATGTAATTATTGCGTACGGTATCAATGATCCGATATTGCATGCATATGTCTTTGTACTGTAATGACAGCACCGAAATGCGCTCTTTGTCATCTGTTTTCTGCACGCATTTGCGGATCGTGAACCAGGCCGCATCCGCCGCATCATCATTGGCAATGGTCTTGCGGATATTCGACTCCGGCGTCATGGACAGATAGACGGTCGTAATGATGCGTGTACGGGGATCTCTGTCCGCATTTCCAAAGGTATACAGCTGATGGAAGTATGTATTCTCATGAATGCTTGTTTCTTCTTCCAGCTCCCTTTTCACCGCTGTCTCCATGTCCTCATCAAAGTTGATAAATCCGCCCGGCAGGGCCCACTGTCCGATGAAAGGATGATTTTTCCGGCGTATGAGAAGCAGTTTCAGCTGTTCCTCATGCACTGTCATCAGGATCATATCCACAGTATTGCTGGGACGCCTGTAGCGGTTTTCATCATAGTCTGCCAGGAATTCCTCCAGAGTCTGTCCTTTTTCGTTTCTCAGCTCCATGCGTCTCCTTTCATAGTCATTTTGACTATATAAATCATAGACCTCTGTGCATGCACTGTCAACGCGAAAAAAAGGCTGATCGGATCCGATCAGCGCTTCTTCATTCTCTGTTTCTTGCGGCCGTGATTCAGTGTCATGAACTTCAGGACATTGTCCATATCATGTTCATCGAATTCCACTGTCTTTGTCTTATACTGGTCCGGTTTGTTCTTGTTCTGGGATTCCAGTGTGAAGAACATATCCATGGAATGTTCCTTCTTTTCTGCATCCCATGCACGGCATTCTTTCCACGGATAGAACTTTCCGCCGACAACGACGCCCTCTTCACCGATACCGTCACGTGCCATCATCAGGCCGGATACGCATAACAGTGTGATTGTCGAACGTACATAGTCAAATGTTGTATTCTGACTGCTGAACATTGCCAGCATCGTGATCATGCCGATGGCCACAAATGCAATACGAATACCGGAAAAGCGGCGGTCCTTGATCAGGATCTTCTTGTTGTTCATGAAAAAACGGGCGAACATGACGATCGTTACACCGCCGAATATGACAGAAAAGATAATATTCCAGAAATCTCCCATATGATCCTCCAAAACTCAATGGCAGTATTATAACATCTCTAACTTGTTTTCACTATCGAAAGCCATTAAATTTATGGGTATGAAACACTTTCGCGCTGCCGTCTTTGATCTGGACGGCACCCTGCTGGATCATACCAGCACACTGACAAAACAGACACGCTCCGTATTGGAATTCCTGCGCGCTAACGGCGTACGCGTCATACTGTCTTCCGGCAGACCCATGTATTCCCTCAAAGAGATCGCCGATGAACAGATCGCTGACTGCCTGTGTTCGCTCAACGGCCAGTCGATCCAATACCTGCATCCCCATCTTGCTGTTCATAAGCCGTTTCTGGAATACGATGACATCCAGCGGATCATGGATGCTGCGAAGGGATATCCGGTCATATTTACATCCGGCGATGATGAAGTCTCCGTGCAATGGGCGCCCAGCACGCAGAAGCTGACCGCATGGCTCTATGATCGTGCCTATGAACAATTCCGGCGTGTGCAGGGCTGGACGATGCATTCCCATACATTGCTGAGTGATGCGCCTGCCGTCGTAAAAGCCGGAAAAGTATGCATTGCTTCTGCTCCTTCTGTGATCCGCAAAATCAGCAGACAGCTGGAAAAGGACTATGCCTGTTTCCTGGTCGGTCCGATGTGGCTGGAGGTCATGGACCGCTCTGTTTCCAAGGGGACAGCGTTAAAAGAAATCCTGGACCACTATGGCATACTGAAAGAAGAATGCATTGCCTTTGGGGATGGTGAAAATGATATTCCCCTCTTTGAAGCAGCCGGATACAGTGTTGCCATGGCAAATGCAATGGCGGTATGCAAAAAACACGCCGATGCAATTGCCCCCTCCAACCGCCGCAATGGTGCAGCTGCCTGGATACGGGCGCATATCGACGCATTTCTCTGAAACGGACAACTGTCCGTTTTATTTTTGATTCAGCTCATACAGGACATTTCTGAGGATCCTGAGGCCTTCTGCTGTTTCATGCGGATCCCGTGTAAACCCGATCCGGAAGTGTCTGTCCTTACCAAAGCAGGATCCCGGCACAAAGAAGACACCATGCTCTTTCAGCAGACGAAGCGCCAGTGTGCGGTCATCGATATCTGCTTCATAGCGCAGAAACCCGACCGGGCCATAGGACGGCATGCATAATGATGCATATGGCATGTCCTTCAGCCACTCTGCATAGATCTGCTTATTCTCTTCTATGATCTTTCTGCTGCGAAGCATAAGTGCATCCTGTTTCTTCATGGCAATATACGCCATGGCATCGGCGAGCGGTCCGGTGGAAATGAACGAATAATCCCGGCGCACATTGATCTTTGCAATGAGTGAGGCATCCGCCTTGATCCACCCAAGACGCAGTCCGGCAAGGGAAAACATCTTTGAGAGGGATCCGGTCGATATCCCATATGCATAGAGATCACTGACAGATACTTCACGAGGATCATTGCCGCGGTACACTTCATCCGACAGCAGGATCGTATTGTACTTTCGGCAGTAACCGATCAGTTTTTCCAGCATGGGTTTGTCAAAAAACGTACCGGTTGGATTATTGGGATTGTTGATGATCAGCATCCGTACGTTTTCTTCAAATGCCTTCTGCAGATCTGCTTCCTCCATCATCCATCCCTTCTCTTCTTTCAATGGAATGGTATGCACATGACAGCCGAAAGAAGCCGGAAGAGAAGTGAACTGCTGGTATCCCGGCGTAAAGGAAACAACGCGGTCCCCTGCCTTCAGAAACGTATACATGACCAGTTCATTCGCCGCGAGACACCCATGCGTCAGAGTGATATTGTCTGCTGTACCGCTCTGATACAGTTTCAGGATCTCCTGCTTCAGACGCACATCTCCCGTGATCACACCATAGTCCAGCAATACGTCCTGCAGCACACCGTCCTCATCCATGGCAAGCAGCTCAGGAAAACGCAGCGGCTGCACACACGTATCGGTCAGGTTGTATACCGCATCATTTTCATGGTCATTCATCCACTGTTCGGTCAAAAAATCTTCCAGATGCATACGTTTCCTCTTCTTCCATCCATGCAGAATGTGTTATCCGCATTATATCGGAAGCGGTGATAATTGAAAACAAATTTCAGAAACATATGAAAAAGTTCTGCACGAATGCAGAACATTTCCATCACTTCAATACAAACTGTTCACCGGGATCCGGCATCTCTTCCATGGTCTTCGTCATGCTGTAATTGCTTTCCATATCGAGATAGCCGTCAACGGTAAAGACTCCGTTATCATAGTTCAGGATGATCTCTCCGCGGCGGCCTTCATTTTCATAATACATACTGTAATGACCGCGGATCTCTTCGACGGTCATCTCCTGCCCATAGTAGCTCCATGCACCATTGTGCGTATGCCCCTGTGCATCGGTGTATTTTGCAGTCCACTGGTTTTCGGCATTGACGGTAATATAGCGCGGGGACGATGTGCTTTGGCATACATCCACTGCCGGCAGTTCATTTTCAATGTGCTCTTCGTATACCGGATCGTTTAATGCCGCATAGCCGGTCTTTTCTGCCAGCTCCTGGCCATCTTCTGAGAGGAAGAATTCAACCATGGCACGCACATCCGGATCATCGTTGGATACCAGAGTAGCTGCCACGACATTTGCAATCGCGGGATACTGACCATTGCGTATGGTTTCTGCTGTCGGTTCAATACCGTTGATCTTCAGGATCTTGACATGCTTTTCCTGCTGCAGACCGGTCAGGAAATAACGGAATGTATAGCCCAGTGCACCAGCCTCGTTATGATACTGCGCGACCTGTTCGATCACACCGCCCATAGCCGATACCATCTCAAAGGTCTTGGGCTTCATCAGGGGCGTATCCCCCATGAAATACTTCATCATGACCTGTGAGCCGGAATCTTCCGGGCGCTGGAACGCCGTGATCTTCTGATCCTTTCCGCCGACTTCCTTCCAGTTGGTGATCTCACCGCTGTAGATCTGTCGGATCTGCTCGGCGCTCAGATCCTCAACAGGATTATCTTCTTCCACAAAGAAGACGAATGCCTCCTGGGCGATCGGTACGGTACGGATCTGTTCAATGGCATTTCTGGCAATGTCTTTCTGTCCGGCGGAAGGACGTGCAGCGATCACGATATCTGCCTGATGAGAGATCAGGCGGTCATAGGCACGCAATGTATTCGTAAAGGTTACGATCTTTCCGTTTTCATACGGATCTTCCTTCTTGCGGTATTCGTCTTCCAGCTTTCCGATATCGGTATAGACGGCTTTTGCGGCCGCCGCATACAGCGGATAGCACGCTTCAGCACCATCCAGGACCGGCATCCGGGCAGGATCATCGATCTTCAAAGAAGCCTCATGATCCAGTACAGCCAGTTTTTCTCCGTCATACACATGGTAGCCGGTAAAATCTGTACTCGACCATCCGTTCATATAGTCAAAGCCATGGCCGCCGTATTTCTTCTGATCATTGTTTGCCACTGAGCACGCCCCAAGGACACATACAGCTGCAGCACACAGAATCTTCATGATATGTTTCATAGTAGTCTCCCTGTCTATCTTAACAAAAAACTGCAGCAGTTTGTTAAACTGCCGCAGTCTTTGTTTCATCAGTTCATCATCTGCTTCACAGTGATCTGATATCCGTCCTCGTCCGCATCAACAAGCACGGTCTTTCCGGCGATGTCCGGATTTTCCAGAATGCATCTGGCAACTGCTGTTTCGATCTCACGCTGGATATGACGCTTCATCGGACGTGCACCGTATACCGGATCCACACCATAGTCGATGATGCGCTTCTTTGCGTCCGCTGTAACTTCCATGCGGATCTCTTTTTCTTCCAGACGCTTCTGCAGCTGCTGCAGGAACTTGTCTGCAATCTTCACCAGAACGTCGTCCTTCAGTGCATTGAATACGATAATCTCATCGATCCGGTTGATCAGTTCCGGTTTGAAGAACTTATGCACTTCTGCTTCATAGTGCTCTGTGCGCAGGGCATCATCTGTTTCAAATGCATACTGGGATCCCAGATTGCTGGTCATGATAATGATCGTATTCTTGAAATCGACAGTAACACCCTTGGAATCGGTAATGCGTCCGTCATCCAGGATCTGCAGCAGAATGTTGAATACATCCGGATGTGCCTTTTCGATCTCATCCAGCAGGACGATGCTGTATGGTGCACGGCGCACCTGCTCCGTCAGCTGACCGCCTTCTTCATAACCGACATATCCCGGAGGCGCACCGATCAGACGGGATACGCTGAATTTCTCCATGTATTCCGACATATCGATCCGCACGATCCTGCTTTCATCATCAAACAGCTGTTCTGCCAGTGCCTTGGCCACTTCGGTCTTGCCGACACCGGTCGGACCAAGGAAGAGGAAGGAACCAAGCGGTCTGTTTTCATCCTGGATATTTGCCTTGGAACGCATGATGGCATCCGATACAAGGCGCAGGGCATTGTCCTGGCCGATGACACGGCGGGACAGTGCTTCCGGCAGATGCAGGATCTTCTGCCGCTCTGTCGACATCAGTCTTGCGACTTCAATATGTGTCCAGCGGGATACGATCTGTGCGATCATGTCCTCATCCACGACCTGCTGGATCATGCGGTCTTTTTCTGCCTTTTCTGCTTCTGCAATCGTTTTCTGCAGAGATGGGATCGTATCGTATTTCAGCTTCGCAGCTGTCTCATAATCCGCCGCATTCTCGGCATTGGTCAGATCAAGCTTTGCTTTCTCCAGTGCCTCTTTATCACTCTTCAGGGAATCGAGCTTCTTCTTTTCATTTTCCCATTGTGTGAACTTGCGGTCTTTCTCTTCATTCAGCTGTGCCAGTTCATTGCGGATCTCCTCCAGACGGTCCAGTGCTTTCGCATCGGTTTCTTCCTTCAAAGAGGTCTCTTCGATCTGCAGCGTCATGATCTTACGGGATAGATCATCCAGTTCCTTCGGCATGGAATCCATTTCCACGCGGATGCATGCACATGCTTCATCCACCAGGTCAATGGCCTTGTCCGGCAGGAAACGGTCTGTGATATACCGGTTGGACAGTGTCGCTGCAGCGATCAGTGCTTCATCCCGGATCTGTACGCCATGGTGGCTTTCAAAACGGTCCTTCAGACCGCGCAGGATCGAGATCGTATCTTCGACGCTTGGTTCCTGCACCATGATCTTCTGGAATCGTCTTTCCAGTGCACGGTCTTTTTCAATATACTTGCGGTATTCATCAAAGGTCGTTGCACCGATGCACTTCAATTCTCCTCTTGCCAGCATTGGCTTCAGAAGATTTGCGGCATCCATGGATCCTTCCGTCTTTCCGGCTCCGACCAGATTGTGGATCTCATCAATAAACAGGATGATATTGCCGTCGGCTTCTTTTACCTGTTTCAGTACGCCTTTCAGACGCTCTTCGAATTCACCGCGGTATTTTGCTCCGGCAATGAGCGCACCCATATCCAGTTCGATCAGCCGCTTGTCTTTTAATCCCAGCGGCACATCGCCCTTCATGATCCGCCATGCCAGGCCTTCCACGATCGCGGTCTTGCCGACACCCGGCTCACCGATCATGACCGGATTGTTCTTGGTCTTTCGGGAAAGAATCTCGATCACACGCCGTATTTCATCATCGCGTCCGATGACCGGATCGGTCTTGCCGTCCCGGACATCCTGTACAAGATCATGCCCGTATTTGCTTAATGCATCGAGCTGGCTTTCATTGGTCTTTTCATCCATCTTCAGTCCACCTCTTCTTTCTTCTTCTGCACGTTCGATCTTTTCTGCATCGATGGAAAACGTACGCTTCAATGTACGCACGATATCACAATCCGTCTGGAACAGTCCCCATAGCAGCGCTCCGCTGCTCATGTAGCTGTCCCCTTTCTTCTGCATGTATTCACGTGCTTTTGTATACGCTTCGTATACCGGACGGCTGATATTCGGCTGTGTCTGTCCGCTGACGCGGGGCAGCCGCTTCATGGCATCTTCACACAGTCTTACCCATTGCTGCGAATCGATGCCAAGTCTTTCAAACAGTCCGGACAGCCCGTCATCCTGTCCCATAGCACAAAGGACATGTTCCGGGGCGATCTCACTGTTTCCGGCAGTCTGTGCCATTTCCACAGCTGCCAGGATCAGCGCCTGAAGCGCTTCGGTCATCTGTTCAATATTCATGAGGTCTCACCTCCTGTCATATACAGACAGATCAGGAGAACTGTTTGCGGAACTTATCCCAGATACTGTCGTCACTGCCGTTCTGGATCTTCTGCAGTTCACGATACAGTTCTTTTTCTTTCCGGCTGAGCGTCTTCGGCACATGGATCTTAACAATGCAGATCTGGCTGCCGTTGCGGCCCGTCTTGCGGTTAATGACGCCCTTGCCTTTCAGACGGATCTTGGTTCCGTCCTGTGTACCGGCAGGAATTGCCAGTTCACAATCACCGTGAATGGTCGGTACTTCGACCTTTGCGCCCAATGCGGCATCCACGGCACTGACCGGTACTTCCAGGTAAATATCGTCTCCCATCCGTTCATACATCTTATGCGGCTGTACATTGATCTCGATATAGAGGTCGCCGTTCGGTCCGCCGTTCTCTCCGCGGCCGCCTTTGCCGCTGTAGCGGATCTGGTTGCCGCTCTGTGCACCGGCCGGCACTTCTACCGTGATCGTTGTACGCTTTGTCTGATAGCCTGCACCGCGGCACTGCGGGCAGACCTTGCGGATCCGTCTGCCGGTTCCGCGGCAGTCCGGACATACCGACTGTGTCTGCATCTGTCCAAGCATCGTGCTTCTGGTCTGAATGACCATGCCGGTACCGTGACAGGTCTTACATGTTTCGATATCCGAAGGAGAAGCAGCACCGCTGCCATTGCATGCCTTACATGTTTCATCTACCGTAAGGTCAACATCCTTCTTCACACCGAAGCAGGCATCCAGGAATGAAATATCCACACTCATCAGGTGGTCCTGACCGCGGCGGGGCCCGTTCCTCGTCTGAGAACGTCCGGAGAAACCGCCCATTCCGCCGCCGAAGAAGCTCGAGAAGATATCGCTGATATCATCAAACCCACCGGAGGTGAATCCCTGTGAGAACGGATCAAATCCGCCCTGTCCGTTCACACCGGCAAATCCATACTGGTCATAAGCAGCTTTCTTGTTCTCATCGGACAGCACTTCATAAGCTTCTGCGACTTCTTTGAACTTATCTGCCGCATCCGGTTCCTTATTCAGATCCGGATGGTATTTCTTTGCCAGTTTCCGGTATGCTTTTTTTATTTCATCTGGCGAAGCACTGCGGGATAGTCCCAGTACCTCGTAATAGTCTCTTTTCTCTGCCATATCCTACCTCGACTGTTTAACGAATGAATGCGAGATGTGACATCCCGCATTCATTATCTTTAGTTCTTTTCTGTAAAGTCTCCGTCAATGATGTCATCATCATTGTTTCCGCCGGCGTTATTTGCACCGGAGAAGCCCTGCGGACCTGCGCCCTGAGCACCCTGTGCTCCCTGGTTCTGGTACATCTGCTGTGCCATTGCCTGTGCAGCCTGTTCCAGAGCATCCAGTTTTTCCTTCAGACCGCTCATGTCATTGCTGTCGATGGCATGCTGCAGATCATCTCTCAGCTTCTGGACTTCTGCTTTCTGATCGGCCGGGATGCTGGCACTGTCATTCTTCAGAGTCTCATCGATCTGGTTGATGAATGCTTCGGCACGGTTGCGTGTCTCGATCTCTTCTTTACGCTTGTCGTCCTCTGCCTTGTTTGCTTCGGCTTCGCGGACCATACGCTCGATCTCATCGTCGGAGAGTCCGGAAGAATTGGTGATCGTAATCGACTGCTTCTTGTTGGTTGCCTTATCAACTGCCGATACATTTACGATACCGTTGACATCGATATCGAAGGTAACTTCGATCTGCGGTACACCGCGTCTTGCCGGTGCAATGCCGTCCAGCTGGAAGTTGCCCAGTGTCTTGTTGTTGGCAGCCATCGGTCTTTCACCCTGCAGTACGTGGATGTCAACAGCCGGCTGGTTATCTGCTGCTGTAGAGAAGATCTGCGACTTGGAAGCCGGGATCGTTGTGTTGCGCGGGATCAGAACAGTCATGACACCGCCCAGTGTTTCAATACCCAGGGACAGCGGTGTAACGTCCAGCAGAACGATGTCGCTCGGACCATCGCCGCCGATGATTGCACCCTGTATAGCAGCACCTGCTGCAACGCATTCATCCGGGTTGACGCTCTTGTTCGGCTCTTTGCCCAGTTCTCTGCGGATCGCTTCCTGAACAGCCGGAATACGTGTGGAACCGCCGACCAGCAGTACCTGATCCAGATCCGAAGCATTCAGCTTTGCATCACGCATAGCCTGACGTACCGGGATCATTGTCTTATCAACAAGGCTCTTTGTCAGTTCATCGAACTTTGCACGTGTCAGTGTTGCTTCCAGATGCAGAGGTCCTTCCGGTCCGCCGGAGATAAACGGCAGGGAGATCTGTGTCTGTACCATACCGGACAGATCCTTCTTAGCCTTTTCAGCTGCTTCCTTCAGTCTCTGCAGAGCCATCTTATCGCTCTTCAGATTGATCTTGTGCTCTCTCTGGAAGTTTTCTGCCAGCCAGTCAATGATGACATTATCGAAGTCATCGCCGCCCAGATGTGTATCACCGGCTGTGCTCTTTACTTCGAAGGAACCATCATAGATATTCAGGATCGATACATCGAATGTACCGCCGCCCAGGTCATAAACCAGGATGTTCATCTCTTTATCTTTATCTTTGTCCAGACCGAATGCCAGAGCAGATGCGGTCGGTTCGTTGATGATACGGACGACATCCAGACCTGCGATACGGCCGGCGTCCTTTGTTGCCTGACGCTGTGCGTCATTGAAGTATGCCGGGACAGTAATGACAGCCTTTTCAACCTTCTCACCCAGGTATCCTTCCGCATAATCTTTCAGATATGTCAGGATCATTGCAGAGATTTC
Source organism: Solobacterium sp. (assembly GCA_017539385.1). Lineage (GTDB taxonomy): Bacteria > Bacillota_I > Bacilli_A > Erysipelotrichales > Erysipelotrichaceae > Bulleidia. Next base: position 13,772 of record JAFYHC010000112.1, read on the forward strand.
CTGCGGTGTATACTGTTTGCCTTCCAGTGTAACCGTCTCATTGGTACCCATAAGACGCTTGATCGAATAAACTGTATCCTTGTTTGTGATCATCTGACGCTTGGCAGCATCACCGACGATTCTTTCACCGTTCTTGAATGCGACGACAGACGGTGTAGTACGGTTGCCTTCCGGGTTTGCGATGACTTTGACCTCACCGCCATCCATAACTGCAACACAGCTGTTTGTTGTACCTAAGTCAATACCAATAATCTTGCTCATGGTTCATATCCTCCTTATGCGCTAATCTTTACCATTGCTGCACGCAGCAGCCTGTCTTTGAGCTTATATCCCTTCTGGAAAACCTGCAGGACGATGCCGCTTTCTGTCCCTTCTGCTTTTTCACTCATCAGTGCCTGATGCCAGTTGGGATCAAACGGCTGACCGACTGCTTCGATCTCCGTCACGCCTTCTTTTTCCAGAGCCGCTTTCAATTTGTTGTAGATCATTTCCACACCCTTGCGGTAGCCTTCATCATCTGTTTTCTGTGCCAGTGCACGTTCACAGTCATCCAGCACCGGAAGGATCTGCATCGCGAAATCACGGATGTGATATTTCAGATAGTTCTCATGCTCTTTCTGAAGACGCTTCCGGGTATTTTCCGTATCCGCATATGCTTTTGCATATTCATTCTTCAGAATCGCTATTTTCTGATTCAACGAGGCAATCTCAGCCTTCAGCGCTTCTGTCTCATCCGCTTTGGCTTCTTCCTCTTCCGGATTAGGTTCTTCCTTCTCTTCTTCCTGAGCAGGCGGTGTTTCTTCCTCTTTGACGTCTTCCGTCAATTCTTCATTCTTTTTTTCTTCACTCATTCTTGCCTCCTGCGTTATACATCTTTTCTATCATACGGGCAGCGTACTGCAGCATCGATATGATCTGGTCATAATCCATACGGCTTGGTCCGACGACCATCAGCTGTCCCTGCTCATCATCATTTACCTTGAAGGTGCTGCGGACAACAGCAACGTCATTGAACCATGTCAGTTCTGCACCGCGCTTTGTTGTCACGGCAACCGCGTTCTCCTGATCACCGATCCGCCGCCAGTCGCTTGTATCGTTAAGCATCGTCATCAGCTTTTTCAGCTTGGTGATGTCTTCGAATTCCGGCTGGTACAGCATTTTGTCTTTTCCAGAGAAGTATACATTCTCTGAAGCAAACCGTACGAATGCTTTGACAAAGGCAGTAAACAGCAGTTCATGCTGTTTGACAACTGCTGTCAGATCCGGTTTCAGATCCCGCATCCGGTCCGCCAGTTCCGTGATCGGTGTTCCTTTCAGACGGGAGTTCAGGATATCTGTACATGTCTCAATATCCGTGAACGGTACATCTGCATCAAAGTGGAACGTCTTTGTTTCGGTATGCCCGGTGTTGGTAATGAACACGCATACGGCATTGCGCTCATCAATTGGGAACAGCTTGATATGTTCCAGACGCTGCCTTGAGGAATCCGGACCGATCGCACCGGTCGTCATATTCGTCATTTCCGACAGAATACGGCAGCTGGCCTGCACCGCTTCCTCCATGTTCATGTTCTGTGCTTCAAATGCATGCCGGATCGCTACTTCCATCTTCTCGTCCACATTGCTGTCAGCGAGCATGTTTTCACAATAGAACTTATACCCCAGCGTACTTGGTATACGTCCGCTGGATGTATGCGTCTTTTCCAGATAGCCCATTTCTTCAAGCACCTGCATATCATTGCGGATCGTTGCGCTGGAATACGGGAGATGATATTTCTTCTGCAGCGTCTTTGATCCGACCGGTTCTGCAGTTTTAATAAACTCATCCACGATAGCCTTAAATATTTCTACACGTCTTGGCGTCAGCATCCCGTGTCACCTCCTTTAGCACTCACCACGTCCGCCTGCTAATACTGTACATCAGTGGTTTAGCACTGTCAATATTATAGTGCTAAATAATTCCAAAAATGATGACCGGAAACGTCATAGAAAAAGGCCGCCTCATCCGGCAGCCCATGCATCATTCATACCAGTTCACTGCGGATCCGCAGGAAGACATCCTCTGCAATTGCAGAAGGAACCATCCCGCTGATCTTTCCCCCGTTCATGGCAATTTCCTTTACAACAGAGGAAGACAGGAATGTCATCTCCGGCTTGGCAATCAGGAATACCGTTTCAACTTCCGGGTCCAGTGCCAGATTGGCCGTAGCCGTCTGCAGTTCATATTCATAATCCGATACCGCACGGATCCCGCGGATCATGGATTTGCAGCCAAGCTTTCTTGCATATTGCACCGTTAAGCCGCTGCCGATCTCCACGCGTACATTTTTCACATCCAGGTCCGCCAGACAGCGTTCAATGAACTCTTTGCGCTCTTCAGCGGAAAACAGGCACTTTTTGCGCGGATTTGCCATGATCAGCACGACTAGTTCTTCATACATGCGGGCAGCCCGCTGGATGATATCGATATGTCCGTTGGTAATGGGATCAAATGTACCGGGATAACACGCTTTCATAACTGTCCTTCTTTCCTTTTGCGATAATAATGGATCGCGGTAATGCCATATATGGCAGACCGGTATTGTTCAAACGCACCGATCTGTTCGGGATAGATATCTTCTTTCAATGCTTCGATCACAATGACTGCATCGTCTTCCAGCAGATCATATTCCTGCAGCAGTTCGATGATCTTTGCATTGTTCTGCTTCTCATATGGCGGATCAAGGTATACATAGCGGAAATGCATCTGTTTTTCCTGCAGCTTTACCAATGCCTTTTTATCATTGACCGGAAGCACCAGACATTTGTCTGCACACTGCAGGGATTTAATATTGCGGCGTATCACATCCACTGCGGCTTTGCTGCTGTCTACGAAGACTGCTCCGCCGGCACCGCGTGAGAGTGCTTCCAGGCCATTGGCGCCGCTTCCTGCATACAGATCCAGGAACCAGCCGTCTTCCAGATATCCGCCCAGGGAAGAGAATACTGCTTCCCTTACCTTATCTAATGTCGGTCGCGTGTTATTCCCTTTTGGTGCTTCGATGCGGCGGGAAGAATACTCCCCTGCTACGATCCTCATTCGATCTCTCCCCTATTCTTTGCACGGATCACCGCCTGTGCAAAGCCCAGACAGATCAGAATCGACAGCGTTGAACTTCCTCCGGCCGATACCATTAATAACGGGACACCGGTCAACGGGATCAAAGCCGTAACACCGCCGATATTAAAAATCATATGGATCAGTATGTACATCGCCGTGCCGACCAGGATGATCTTTGCTTTTTCGTTATGGATCATCCGCGCCCAATGCAGCAGACGGAATACAATAATGAAATACAGCGCCATCAGAAACAGGAAGCCGACAAAACCAAGTTCTTCCACAAGAATAGCAAGAATAAAGTCACTGTTTGCGGCCGGGAACTGGGAATACTTCAGGATGGAATTTCCATAGCCCCGTCCAAACCAGCCGCCGCCGACGAATGAGATCAGTCCGCTGATCAGCTGGAAACCGGATCCATAGCGGTCCTGGAACGGATCGATCGCCGACAGGAAGCGCTGTTTCTGATAGGTCTGGATCGGCAGTGTCATAATGACGCTTTCCCCATAAGGCGTTAATACAAAGATCACTGCTGCAAGTGAGATCCAGAACAATACCTTCAGCAGGATCTGAAACGGACGCATCTGTTTGTTATTCGGCACCAGCAGGCATACGCATGAGATCAGAAACAATACCGCTGCCGATCCAAGGTCCGACTGGGGAAAGAGAATGATGATCACATAGATCATCATCAGCACAAACGGACGTATGACAAATAAGAAGCCATGCGGCTGCTTTTTACGGATATCACCGCTGTACGATGCAATCATGAGGATCGATACGATTTTGGCAAATTCCGAAGGCTGAATACTCATATCGATTCTTGGCAGCGGAATCCGGATCCACGCTCTTGCACCATACTGTTCCGGGAACAAAAGACATGCCAGAAGACCAAACAGCATAAATATATAGATCAGAAAGAAATACCTGTTCTTCAGCATATCCACATGGAACAGGCGTGCTATGATCAGCAGCATCCCATATCCTGCCACCAGGAATACCGACTGCTTGACGATCTGCACCATCAGATAGAATCCGGCATTATCACCCATGACCAGTCCCATCGAAGCACTTGTCATCATGATCAGTCCGAAGAATGCCAGCAGGATCATCGTATAATGGATCAGGCGGTCTCCCCCTTCGGGAAGGGATACTGCTTTAACGATCCGGGAAAGAACTTCCCTTGCTTTCGTGTTTTTTTCCATCGTTGTCATATCAGACATTGTAGCACATCGTTCGCTTTCTTTGACAAATACAGACATTTTGTTATTATAGTTTGCGAGGTAAAACCATGATCATAAACAATGATACGATTATAAAAGACAGTGACCCGCGGATTCGTCAGGTTTCCCAGCCTGTATCCCTTCCGCTCAGCAAAGAAGACGAGGACCTGCTTCGTCAGATGTTTAAATATGTCGTTGACTCCACCGATGAAGAACTGGCAGAAAAAGAAAATCTTCGTCCGGCAGTCGGCATTTCCGCGATCCAGCTTGGCATCCCAAAGCAGCTGACAGCTGTATATTTCGAAGATGTCGATAAAAACGGTGAACCGGTAACGCGTGAGTTCATGCTTGCAAATCCGCATATTGTATCTTCTTCCCTGCAGAAAGCATATCTGAAAGGCGGTGAAGGCTGTCTATCCGTAGAAGAAGAGCATGAGGGCTATGTCGTGCGCAGTGCACGCATCAAGGTAAAAGCCTTTGATCTGATCCGCAACAGCGAAGTGGAGATCCGTGCCAGAGGCTATCTGGCCATCGTTCTCCAGCATGAAATCGATCATTTTTCCGGCATTCTGTTCTATGACAGGATCAATGCGGAAGATCCGTTTAAAGAAATTGAGGGAGCAATGACAATATAGTCAAACCTCCCTTTTTTCCGGTTATTTTTTTGCTATAATAACTGTAAGAATTCAGATAATACCCAGAAAGAGGATATGTATAATGAATACTGCAACCACTAAAAGACCCGGCAGTACAGTCCGTTTCTCGGATCTTCCGCGTGCCGATTACAATGAGCATGTAATCGATCATACAAGTGATACGCTTGTGTATGCACTTGGCGGACTGGGAGAAGTCGGCAAAAACATGTACTGCATCGAACACGATGACGAGATCATCATCATAGACTGCGGGGTGCTTTTTCCGGAAGATGAACTGCTCGGCGTCAGTTATGTCATTCCGGACTACTCCTATCTTGTGAAAAACCAGTCCAAGATCAAAGCACTGATCATCACACACGGCCATGAAGATCATATTGGCGGCATTCCCTTCTTCCTGCAGTCCATTCATCTTAAAGAGATCTATGCCCCGCGTTTTGCCAAGGCACTGATTGAAAAGAAACTGGAAGAGCACCGCATGATGCGCGGTGTAAAGATCATTGAATTCAACGGTGAGTCACGAATCCAGACAAAACACTTTGTCGTCGGATTCTTCAATACGGTCCACTCGATCCCGGATTCCTACGGAGTCCTGATCAATACACCGAACGGACGGATCGTAGAGACCGGTGACTTCAAATTTGACCTGACACCGGTCGGTGAACAGGCAGACTATCAGAAGATGGCATATGTCGGTTCTGCCGGTGATGGTGTAACGCTGCTGTTGAGCGATTCGACCAACTCCGGCGTACCAGGGTTCTCCATCTCGGAAAAAGCCGTTGCGAAAGCAATTCTTGAACAGATGCGCAAGACACCGGGAAGAATGCTTGTATCATCCTTCGCATCCAATGTCCTGCGTCTGAACCAGATCCTGGAAGCCGCTGTCGCATGCAACAGAAAAGTTGCTGTATTCGGACGGTCCATGGAAAATGTTTGCGAGATCGGACGCAAGATGGGCGTCATAACGATACCGGAAGAATCCTTCATCTCCGGCAATGAACTCAACACCCTGCCGGCAAACCGCATCTGTATCGTATGCACCGGTTCACAGGGTGAACCCATGGCAGCCCTCAGCCGCATTGCCAACGGCACCCACCGCTTTATCAAGATCATACCGGGTGATACGGTGCTGTTCTCCTCCAATCCGATTCCCGGCAACGGCACAAGTGTCGCAGCTGTCGTAAACCAGCTCACCCGGGTCGGTGCGGATGTCATTACGAATTCCCCGCTGACCTCCTTCCATACGACCGGACATGCTCCGGTGGAAGAGCAGAAACTGATGCTTAACCTGATCCGGCCGAAATACTTCATGCCGAACCATGGTGAGTACAAGATGCTTGTACAGCACAGTGCAACCGCGCAGGAAACAGGCGTACCGAAGGAAAACTGCTTTATCTGCTCCAATGGCGATATCGTAGTCCTGCGCAACAGAGAATGCTTCATTGCCAATGAGCGTGTACAGACAGATGCTGTCTACGTTGATGGAAATGACGCTTCCGGCCTGTCCACCAGCGTCATCAAGGACCGCCAGATCCTGGCAGAAAACGGCATGATCGCCGTGATCGTAACGATCGATTCCCGCTACAACAAGATTCTCTGCCGTCCATCTGTTGTCTCCCGCGGATTTGTGTTCATCAAAGATTCCCAGACACTGTTAAAAGAAGCAGAACTGCTCGTCTATGATGCCATGAAGAAAAAGATGATGCAGCGGACGACCTTCAGTGAACTGAAGAATACGATCCGCTCCTGCCTCGAACCGTTCCTCTATAAGAAGACACACCGCAACCCCATCGTGATCCCGGTCATCCTGAATCACAAAGATGCCATTGCGGAGATCCAGGCAAAAACAGGCGGACGCAAGAAGCAATAACACCATAATCGAGTAGGAGGAAATAAATAGGTTTCCTCCTATTTATTTCCGACCTCTCACACCACCGTACGTACCGTTCGGTATACGGCGGTTCGAAATTCAATAACTATGTACTAGCTGATAGTGGTCTGCTAAAGAAAGCAGACC
>JAFYHC010000113.1 GCA_017539385.1 Solobacterium sp.
TCCTACTATACCGGCTGGACAAATGACCTGAATGGGCGCTACGAAGCGCATTGTAACGGAAAAGGCGCAAAGTATACGCGCATGCACAGACCGGTGCGCATTGCCTGGTATGAGGAATACGACAGCCGTCAGGAAGCCATGCAGAGGGAATACCGGATCAAACAGATGACCCATAGAGAGAAAGAAATTCTGATGGGTGCCGTCATTGTAAAAAAAGAAAACCTGACTCATAATAAATATAAGAGGAGGATTACTATGGAACTCAAATTTTATCGCTGCAATACGTGCAAGAAGATCGTTGTACAGCTGAACAAGGCAGGCTGCCCGACAATGTGCTGCGGAAAGGCTATGGAAGAGATGCGTGTCGGAACAACAGACGGCGCTGCTGAAAAGCATGTACCGGCAGTCACAAAGGAAGATGGAAAGCTGATCGTCAATGTCGGCAGTGTTGATCATCCGATGCTCGATAATCATTACATCGAATTCATCGTTGTCGAATACACAGACGGCTTCCGCATCAAATATCTGAACCCGGGCGATGCGCCGCACGCAGAATTTGAAGCAGATGGTGCTGTTGCTGTATATGAATACTGCAACCTGCACGGACTCTGGAAGACAGAACTGTAAGCATCTGAAGACGGCCTTCGGGCCGTTTTTCTGTATATACGGTATCGGAAGCGAAGAAACCGGCATGTCATGGAAAGTGATTTATAATGAGAACGAAGGAGTATTGCCATGAAAGAAATTACAATGTTTTACCTGGATGACTGCGGGTATTGCCAGAAAGCCCATCAGGCACTGGAAGAACTGATGCAGGAAAACCCGGCTTACCGGGATATACCTTTCGTAAAGATCGAAGAAAGTCAGAATACGGAACTGGCAGATACGTATGACTATTATGCAGTTCCTTCCTTCTTTGACGGAAAGAAAAAACTGTTTGAAGCACATCTCTTCATGAGCTATGAAGAGATCCGGGAGGAAGTGCGCAGGGTACTGGACTACGCTTTGCAGTAAGCGGTGAATGCCGCCCGCTTTTTTCAGCAGGATGCTTGCGTGATATACTGTAAGAAAACGGAGGAAATGAGAATGAACACAGTTGATCCGAAATATTACATTCATCCCGAAGACCGTCAGACACTGGAAGCACTGAAGGGGCTGCCGGGTTTTCAGCAATTGCTGAAGGCATTCATGAAAGAGTGGAGCGAGAAATATGCCCGCATGATTCACATGTCCGGCTGTGTGCGCATCAGCCGCACCCAGATGCCGGAATACTATGAGATGCTGGAAGGCGTCTGTGAGAAGCTGGGCGTCGAAGTACCGGAACTGTATCTGGAGCGCAATGTAGTGCCCAATGCCTATACATCCGGTGATACTAAGCCGTTTATCGTACTGACATCCGGACTGGTAGAGACACTTCCGAAAGAGCTGATCCCGACGATCCTGGCGCATGAGTGCGGACATATTGCATGCCGCCATGTGCTGTATCGGACAATGGGAACATTGCTGTTTAACGGGACGATCTCTGCATTAAGCATCCTGATCCCGTTTGGCGCAGTGATTTCACTGCCGCTGGAGATTGCTTTCTACAACTGGATGCGTGCCAGTGAGTATTCGGCTGACCGGGCGGCGGTATTGTGCGATGGCAGTGCCGACCGCATGATCGAAGTATGCATGCGTTTGGCCGGCTTTGACGGTGAGATGAGCGAAGAAGCAAAAGAAGCATTCCTGGAACAGGCACGGGAATATGAAACACTGGCACAGGATTCCGCCCGCAACAAGTCGATCGAATTCCTGCTGCTGCGCCGCCGTACACATCCATTTACAGCCGTGCGTGCACTGGAATGTGTGCGCTGGGCTTCTTCCGAGCAGTATCAGCACATTCTTGACGGAACGATCACGGACGCAGATCTTGAAGAAGAAACCGTTGTCGGGGAAGAGGCGGAAGAAGACAGAAAAAACAAAGGACTGTTTGACCTGGATCTCGGCAATATCGAACTTCCGAAGATCGATCTGCCCAAATTCGATCTGAACGGATTATGGGGAAAGAAGAAAGAAGAACCGGAAGAGGCAGAAGACCTGACACCGATCTACCGGCAATTGCGTGAATTAAAAGAACTGGTCAAAGAAGGCATCATCACCGAAGAAGACTACGAAGCCAAGAAAAAGAAACTGCTGGATCTCTAGGAGGTGCACATGGATCAAAGAGAACGCAATGTGGCAATTCTGCAGGATACGCTGCAGATATTGAAAGACGGACAGTATGAAAAAGAGGGGAAGGTCATTACGCTTCCTTCTTCTTTGGAACAGCGCATGGAATGCCATGTGCTTCTGCCGGAAATGATCGATGAGCTGGATGTTTCCCATGTAGTGCCTCATAGCGGTACATGTGCCTATTCTGTTATCAATACCGATACCTTCAGCATGACGGAAGACTGGGTCCGCAATGGCTATGAAAAGGTGCTTGCGCTGAATCTGGCCAACCCAGTGCATCCGGGCGGCGGCGTAAGACGCGGCGCCAGAGCACAGGAAGAGGACCTCTGCCGCAAGAGTTCACTTCTGCCGGTGCTGGAAAGCGAATCCGCTGACAGGTATTACCGCTATAACTGGCAGCTGCATACAAAGATGGGCAGTGATGCCGTGATCGTGACGCCGTATGTGGATGTATTCAAAGATGTGCATGCCCAAACGATGCAGAAGCCATTTACCACCGGTGTGATCACTGCTGCTGCGCCGTTAATTTCCTATGGTCTGGAAGGAAGAAGTGAAAGCGAGTACAAAGACATGTTCCGTACCCGCATCCGCAATCTGCTCAAATGCGCTGCGTATTACGGATACCGGGATCTCGTACTTGGTGCATGGGGATGCGGTGCCTTTAGCAATAAAGCCGAAGTTGTCGCACCGCTCTTCAAAGAAGCACTGCAGACATTAAATGTAAACGGATATGGCAGTGAACAGCTGTTTGCACATATCGGATTTGCCATCCTGTGCGGACGCGATACGTACAACTACGATACATTCAAAGCAGAATTCGGAGAAGAAGGATGATACTGGATACGATGAAACGGCGCCGCTCTGTACGCCGCTATACCGGTGAAGCAATTCCCGGTGATGTAACAGAGGAGATCCTGAAAGCAGGATTGCTTGCGCCAAGCAGCCGCAATCTGAAGCCATGTTATTTCTATGTCGTGAATGACAGGCAATTGCTTGCCCAACTGGCTGCTGCCAAGAAGGCAGGCGGTGCATTCCTGAAAGATGCATCCATGGCAATTGTGGTATGCGCGGATGAAACAAAGGCTGATACATGGACGGAGGACTGCAGCATCGCCCTGACCTATATGGATCTTGCGGCGGCAGAAAGAGGCATTGGAAGCTGCTGGGTGCAGATCCATTTACGCAAAGACGCAGATGGCAATGATGCGGAAGCCAATGTACGCCGCATTCTGCATCTGGGTGATACGATGCGCATTGCCGGCATATTGTCGCTGGGCATGACAGATGCCTATCCTGCACCGCACGAAGAAAGCGAAACAGACAGGATCATCCGCCTATGAATACAGCAGACAGAAAACTGGAGGATCTGTTTGAAGATCTCTACAGCGTCCTGCACAATGGACAAAAGCAGAGCAAAGCCATGGAAGCCCGCATGGATCAGCTGGAAACAGAAAACCGCCAGCTGCTGCAGATGCTCGAGGATCTGAGCACAGATACGTCCAATTCTTCTTCGATTGCTTCTTTGCGCAAAGGCATGCTTTCTCTGGAAGCTGAAAAAGCACGGAAAGAAGAAAACGAACAGAGAGTAGAAACTTTCCTGAAGCAGCTGGGTGAACGCATGACGCAGCTGGAAAAGCGCGTGGAAGAAACAGTCTCGCTGGCACAGGATGCCTGCACAAGGCTGCAGAAACTGGAAAAAAGCACGGTTGTTCTTGAGAAAAGCAGCGAGCGCATGGAAGGGGAAGTGTTTGCACTGCAGCAGAAACAGCAGCTGCTTCAGCGCCAGCTGGAGAATCTTGGCGTCACTGTCAACAGCGAGCATGAAGGGGAACTGATCGCCCTGCATGCCAAAACCGAAGCGCTGCTGGGATACCGGGAGAAATTCGGCAATGTTCTGGCGCTGCTGCAGGAAGAAGTACATATGCTTGAAACGCAGGATCTGCCGGGCGTGGATAAACGCCTGAAGGGGTATGATGAGCGCATGGAGAAACTGTGGGAAGAGGTGCTCTCCCTGCAGATGATCCTGGAAAGGAAGACAGAAAAATGAAAATGGCATTTATGATCTGGAGCGCGGTGGCGATCGTACTGATCGTGATCGGTGCAATGGCATACCGCTCGGAAACACCGGCCGGCTTCTATTCCAACTACGGTCCGCCGGAGGTCCGCGATGTCCATGGCTATAACCAGGCTGTTGCCCGGATGTGGTGGACGGCAGCGCTGCTGTTTGAAGCCATTGGAGGACTGCTGCTGAAGGTGCGTCAGAACAGCCCGCTTGTGATCCTGCCGGTGCTTCTGACCGTCGCGTGGGCAATCGGCCTGCTGCTGGCATATCACCGCATAGAAGCAAAATACCGGGCCGACTGATCGGGTGAATTGATTCACAGAAAGAAAAGAATACGCTATAATCAGGATGGTGCTCAGGTGATTCATCACCTGTTGAAGAAAAGAGAAAAAAGTCATTTAGAGGAGGATATTAAAATGGCAATGTTCAAATGTTTGGTATGCGGAAAAGAATTCGAAGCAGATAGCTTTGAAGAAGCAGTATGCCCGATCTGCGGTATGAGCGGTGAAGGAAACATCGAACCGATGGAAGAAGTAAAGCCGGCTAAGGCAAACCCATATGCAGGAACACAGACAGAAAAGAATCTGGAAGCTGCATTTGCAGGTGAATCCCAGGCCCGCAACAAATACACATACTTCGCTTCCAAGGCAAAGAAGGAAGGCTATGAACAGATCGCAGCACTCTTCCTGAAGACAGCTGAGAATGAAAAAGAACATGCAAAGATGTGGTTCAAGGAACTCAACGGCATCGGCACAACAGCTGAAAACCTGGCCGCTGCAGCAGCAGGCGAGAACTATGAATGGACAGACATGTATGAAGATTTCGCAAAGACAGCTGAGAAGGAAGGATTCCCGGAACTGGCAGCCAAATTCCGTGGTGTCGCTGCAATCGAAAAGCATCATGAAGAGCGCTACAGAGCTCTGCTGCAGAATGTTGAAATGCAGGAAGTTTTCAAGAAGAGCGAAGTCAAGGTATGGGAAAGCCGCAACTGCGGTCATATCGTCGTCGGTACAGAAGCTCCGGAAGTCTGCCCGGTATGTGCTCATCCGCAGTCTTACTTCGAAGTCAACGCTGAGAATTACTGAGAAGTATTCGATTTGAAGCCAGAATCCCGCATAAAGCGGGATTTTTAAATGTATTCAAACACATATCGTTGTGGTACAATAGTCGCGTTGAAATTTTGAGATGAGTATAGAGGTAAAAGATTAGAAGATATGGAAAAGTATGTGAAAAGCTGGAACTTCCACGGACGTACACTCACCGTGGAAAACGGAGAGATCGCCAAACAGGCAGGCGGCTCTGTTCTGGTACGGTACGATGATACCGTAGTGCTGTCCACAGCAACAGCAAGCAATCAGGCAAAGGACACGGATTTCTTTCCGCTGACTGTCCTGTATCAGGAAAAGATGTATGCCGCAGGCAAGATCCCCGGAGGATTCCTGCGTCGTGAAGGAAGAGCAAGTGAGCACGCAACACTGACAGCACGTCTGATTGACCGTCCGATCCGTCCGATGTTCGCAGAAGGATTCCGGAATGAAGTACAGATCGTCAATACCGTTCTGTCCGTTGATCCGGATGCCAGCAGTGAGATGGCTGCGTTATTTGGCTCTTCGCTCGCATTATGTGTTTCGAACATTCCGTTCAACGGTCCGGTTGCAGGTGTGCAGGTCGGCCGCATCAATGGTGAATTTGTCATCAACCCGTCCGTCGAACAGAGTGAACTGTCCGACATTCATCTGACTGTTGCCGGTACAAAGGAAGCCATCAACATGGTTGAAGCCGGTGCAAAGGAAGTCAGTGAAGATGATATGCTGCAGGCACTGATGGCCGGTCATGAAGCAATCAAGGAACTGTGTGCGATTCAGGAAGAAGTTATTGCTGCATGTGCAAAAGAAAAGATGGAAGTCGTTCTGTATGAGATCGATCCGCGCGTCAAGGCATATGTGGATGAAAACGGTGCAGCACGCATCTGCGAAGCTGTATCCATCAAAGGCAAGCTGGAACGCTATGAAACGATCGACCGTCTCATCGCAGAGATGGAAGAGGGCGTTGCTGCTCTGGAATGGGAAGATGAAGCTGCCCGCACAAAAGCGGTCAAGCAGGCTCATGAATATGGTGTTGAGGTCGAAGCAGGCGAAGTACGCCGTCTGATTTCGGAAGAAAAGATCCGTCCGGATGGAAGAGCACTCGATGAACTGCGTCCGCTGGACTCCCAGGTCGACCTTCTGCCGCGCGTACATGGTTCTGCCATGTTCACCCGTGGTGAAACACAGGTATTAAGCGTTACAACACTCGGTCCGCTGTCTGATGCACAGATCATCGATGATCTGACACCGGTCACGGAAAAGAGATGGATGCACCAGTACAACTTCCCGCCGTTCTCCGTCGGTGAAGTCGGCCGTATGGGTGCTCCGGGCCGCCGTGAGATCGGTCATGGCGCACTGGGTGAGCGTGCACTTGCTCAGGTACTGCCTAGCAAGGAAGAATTCCCGTATGCGATCCGCACCAGTGCTGAAGTACTGGAATCCAACGGATCCAGCTCCCAGGCTTCGATCTGTGCCGGAACAATGTCTCTGATGGCTGCCGGTGTTCCGATCAAGGCAATGGTTGCCGGTGTGGCAATGGGTCTGATCACAGTCGGTGATACATATTCCATCCTGACCGACATCCAGGGTATGGAAGACCACTATGGCGATATGGACTTCAAGGTTGCCGGTACACGTGAAGGCATTACTGCTCTGCAGATGGATATCAAGGTCACAGGCATCTCCTATGAGATCCTGAAAGAAGCTCTTGCACAGGCTCACAAAGGCCGTATGCAGATCCTGGACAACATGGAAGCAACCATCAGCGAACCGCGTCCGGAAGTATCCAAGTATGCGCCGAAGATGGACCACCTCATGATCCCGGTCGACAAGATCCGCATTGTCATTGGCAAGGGCGGCGAACAGATCGACAAGATCATCGAAGAGTGCAACGATGTCAAGATCGATATTGAAGACGACGGTACCTGCATTATCTACCATACCGAGCGTGAAAGCATCGATAAGGCAAAGAACATCATCCTCGACCTCATCCGTGAGGCAAAGGTCGGCGATATCTACGATGCAAAGGTTTCCGAAGTACGTGAGTCCTATGCATTCGTCAATCTGTTTGGAAGCACAGATGCACTTCTGCATGTCAGCCAGGTATCCTGGGAGCGTGTAGAGAACATCGGTGATGTCCTGCATGTCGGCGACACCGTCAAGGTCAAGGTCATTGCCATTGATGAATCCGGCAAGGTAAAGGTATCTGCCCGCGAATGCACGGAAAAACCGGAAGGCTACGTGGAAAAGAAACCGGCACCAAGAGGCGCAAAGAAGACCAGCGCACCGCGTAAAGAGCAGAACGCGAACGTAGAACGCAGAGTCTTCCGCAAGAAGGCTGAATAACAGTGAAAAGAAGGCGCAAGCCTTCTTTTTGGAAGGGAGATACCTAGAGCGATGAGAATGCGGAAAAAGAAATGGGCAGAGCCCTATCTGGAAGAACATCGTGATCTGGCATTGGCAGACCCGCAGGAGTACAAAGGAACCTGGCATGAATTCCTGCAGTGCGAAACACTGCATGTGGAGCTTGGCATGGGCAAGGGCGACTATCTGATCGAGATGGCGCATATGTATCCGGAAGAAGGCTGGGTCGGCGTGGAAAAAGACCGCAGTGCAGCAGCAACAGCACTGCGCAAGGCGGTGGAAGAAGAACAGGCGGACTGGCATAACAAACGGATGATCCCGGGCAATGCGGAGGATCTGGAGAACTGGTTCGCCGAAGGGGAGATCGATGTACTGCATCTGAATTTCTCTGATCCATGGCCGAAGAAATATACGCATAAAAGACGTCTGAGCAGTGAACGGTTTCTGACGATGTACAGACGTCTGCTGTCGGAAAAGGGAATCGTGCAGATGAAGACGGACAACAAGGATCTCTTTGAAGATTCTGTGCTGTATTTTCTACAGAATGGATTTACAGCAGTTGATTTCTCCGTGGATTACCGCCGGAATGAACATCCGGAAGATGCCATTACCGAATATGAAAGAAGATTTCTGGATCTTGGACAGCCGATCTATCGGATCACGGTCAGACCATGCAGAAGAGAAACAGATATGCTAGAATAAACATATGCGGAAAACAAGCATCGCATTTCTGCTGGCAGGATGCCTGCTGAGCGGATGCACGCGTGTCAGCGGCTTTTCGCAGGAGCGGCTGACAAGTGCATTGCAGGAAGCAGAACAAGAGCCCGTCATGGCAGCAAATTATGCCAAGGAACTGTATTCGTATTACCTGCAGCCGTGCATCGGACGACGGTCAAGTGACCGTGTCAGCACGGTTTTCGTGATGAACGGGGATACGTTTGTTCTGACGCTCAATGCCGGTCAGCTCATCAATGACCGCTATTATGAGGGCGCAAAGGCAGAGATCACCAAGCCGAAAGATGAGCACAAGGTATGTGAGGTCAGCGGCACATGGGGAAGCAGTGAAGCACCGGTACCGTATACGGTATCCGTCTATCAGATCAATGACAGATGGTATGCCTGGCTGCAGGGCGGCTATGTCATCTTGTCCGGCAGCAACAACGCTGTGGGCATCATTCCCATGGCAGAGGAAATGCTGCGGATCGCACGCACCGTCACAGTCAATACCAATGCTGTGCTTGCTGCATACAGCCGCAGAGAGACGATCACATACCATGCCAGAAAGGTAGAACTGTTTACCAACATTGCACCGGAAAGCGGAGAAATCTCCGAACTGTTCTCAGACCGCTACAGTGCCGGTTCAACAGGCGGCAATGAAATGCCGGCTTCCGGCGACGGCAGGATCGATACAGATGAAGATCCCGGTGAGTGAAGCGCTCACAGTTTTGTCTTAACAATATGCAGGATTTCGAATAAAATTAAAATGTTATATAA
>JAFYHC010000114.1 GCA_017539385.1 Solobacterium sp.
ATCAGACCAAGTTCACTCATTTCCGTCATGACTCTGTCCGGATTAGCATCCGGGCGGTCCATCTTATTGACTGCAACGATGATCGGTACATCTGCTGCCTTGGCATGGTCAACCGCTTCCCTTGTCTGCGGCATTACACCGTCATCTGCTGCAACAACGATGACTGCAATATCCGTAACACTTGCACCACGGGCACGCATCGCTGTAAATGCTTCGTGACCAGGGGTATCCAGGAAGGTGATCCTGCGGCCGTTGATCTCGACCTGATAGGCACCGATCGCCTGCGTGATACCGCCGGCTTCCCCGGCAGCCACATGTGTTTCCCGGATCTTGTCCAGGAGTGTCGTCTTACCATGGTCAACGTGACCCATGATCGTAACGATCGGGGGACGTTCCTTCATCTGGGACGGATCATCCTGAATATCATCTTCAAGACTGTCTTCTTCCCGTTCCTTGACCTTGGTCGGCTCAATATCATATCCGATACAGACCAGTTCCACGGTCTCATCATCCAGTGCACTGTTGATGGTGACCATCTTGCCTTCCATAAACAGCGTCTTAATGACATCACTGGACTGTCTGCCGATCTTCTCGGCAAGTTCTCCTACAGTGATTCCCTCAGTGTAGGTAATTTCATGAATTTCCGGTGCACGCTTGAAATTTCCTTCAAACGGTCTGCCGGTATTCTTGAAATTCTTCTTTTTATTATTCCGGTTTCCGGATCTGCTCGGTCTGCGTTTTGTTGCCATTGCTTACCTCCTTTTCCTGTTTGGCTGAGAATATGCATTCTCATGCATTCTCAAAGAGTCGCAATCGTATCTTCGATCTGTTTCCAGAACTCCTCCGATATCTGTACTGAAAGCGCTCTTGAAAGTGCTCCGTTCTTTTTTGCGGCCTGAACGGCTGCCGGATCTTTTTTCAGATAAGCACCATGTCCGTTTGCCTTGCCGGTCAGATCGATCGCAAGTTCTCCCTGGGGTGTGCGGACGATCCGAAGAAGATCTTTCTTCGGACACTGTTCACCTGTCGCAACACAGCGTCTCATCGGTATTTTTCTGGGCATGCTCAGTTATCATCCTCATCGTAATCATCGTAGTAGTCTTCGTATTCATCATAATCGATGTCATACTCTCTCTCTTCTTCTTCCAGACGTCTGGCTTCGATCTCTTCCAGTTCCTCTTCCGTATATACAGGACGTACATCGACAGTCTGAAGGTCTTTCTTGATCTGCTTTTCCAGATCCTTGTTGCGGACTTTGTATTCGTCCTCTTCGCCCTTCTTCTTTCTCTTCTTCGGCTTGCTGTCCTGCTTCGGCTTGGATGTATCAGCCAGTTTTTCGAAGACGGAAACATATGTATTCTTGGCAGCCATATCTTCCAGATCGGCATGCTTTCTGCGTGTTTCCTTTTCTTCCGGCTCTTCTTCTTCCGGTTCTTCTTCGACTACTTCCGGTTCTTCTTCCGGCTCTTCTTCTGTGATCTGCGGTTCTTCGACTGTCTCCGGTTCACTTACAGGCTCTTCCACTGCAGTTTCCTGCGGCTTCTCTTCTGCTTCCTCCGGCTCCATAGCCATCTCAGTCTGCAGATTCTCCTGTACATACTCAGCCATTTCTTCCGGAATGATATCTTCATTCTGTTCGATCTCATCACGGATGGCCTTCTGCTGTGCCAGTTTCTCAGCTGCGGCTGCACGTCTGTCTTCTGCTTTTGCATCCTGCTCAAGCTGTTCGATCTCTCTGCGTGCTCTTTCACGCTTCATTTCAGCCTTGCGCTCTTCTGCTTCACGGACAAGCTCGCTGTAATCCAGACCTTCTTCTTCCAGATCTTCGAAGCTCTTGATATCGATCTTGCGGTTATTGACCAGCTTTACAGCAAGACGTGCATTCTTGCCCTTCTTGCCGATGGCAAGAGACAGCTGGTTCTTATCGACGACAACAAGAAGACTGCCGTCTTCACGCGGAACGACAAGACGTACTTCTGCCGGTGCCAGTGCATTCTTTACCAGTTCGGTAATATCATCACTCCACTGGAAAATATCGATCTTTTCACCATGCAGGTCATCGATGATCTGCTGTACGCGGGATCCTCTCTGTCCGATACATGCACCGACCGGATCGATGTTGGGGTCTGTCGAGATGACAGCCATCTTTGTTCTTTCGCCTGCATCGCGGGCAATTGCCTTGATGATGACCTTTCCGTCATAGATCTCGGAAACGCCCTTTTCAAACAGACGCTTGATCAGAAGTTCATCCGAACGGGATACAAGGATCTGCGGTCCCTTGCCCTCTTTGCGGACATCGGTAATGACGACCTTGACCGGATCTCCTTCTTTCAGGATCTCACCCGGGATCGTTGCATTCTTCAGCATTGCTGCAGTATTGGATTCATCCAGGCGGACCAGGATCGTCTTATCTCTGACAGAATCAACGACTCCCAGACGAAGTTCACCTTTCAGGTCAATATATTTATCGTAGACGACTGCTTTTTCCGCTTCACGCAGACGCTGGCGCAGAACGCTCTTTGCGATCGCTGCAGCACCGCGGCTCATTTCCGCATTGACTTCAGCCGGCACACGGACAACATCACCGACCTTTGCATTCGGATCATATTCATGTGCTTCGTCCGGAAGCATCTGTGTTTCATAGTCCTCGATCTTTTCCACAACTGTGAACAGCTGATACAGATCGATCGTCTTGCGCTTTTCATTCAGTTCTGCGACGACTTCGATATCATTGATATCAACATACTTCTTGTATGCCTTGACCATTGCTTCCTTCAGGGCATCAACGATGATATCTGCCGGAATATTGCGCTCTTCCACGATGCTGCTCATGGCCTTCATCATCGCTTTGTAATTCAGCTCCATGTTCTTTCTCCTTAAAATCTAACTGCCATTCGAATGAATGCAATATTGTTGCGGTCAACCTCAGCTGTCCGCTTTACTGCCTTGTCTTTGTATTCTACGGTGAGGGTTTCCGGTGTCACAGCGGTGATCTCACCGGTGATCTCCGACATGCTGCGTACCGGCTGCGACAGCTTCATATAGACATATGCGCCTGTCATCCGGTCCAGTTCACTGCGGTCCCGGATCTCACGTTCAGCACCCGGACTGCATACTTCCAGAACATATTCTTCATCGATCGGGTCTTTCTCATCCAGCAGCTCACTGAGTTTTTCACTCACTGCTGCGCATGTATCCAGATCCATGGTACCGTCCTGCTTCATGATCGATACCTGCAGAGTCGCTTCTTTACCGCCCAGCCATTTCAGTTCATAGAGCACGACATCACATGCGTCCAGGACCGGCTGAAACAGTTGTGTCAGTTGTTCGATTCTATCCATATGCCTCCCATACAACATTTAAGGAGAGCTTTCGCTCTCCTTACAACGCTGATAGTATATTTGATTTCCTCTGTGCCTGCAAGTGCTTTAGCTTAAAATTCCCTGTAAATACGATGTTTTCCGGTTATTTCTGCTTTTTGCGCTGACCGCAGTCACAATACGGTCTTTTCAGCGTCTGCACATACCGGTGCACAAACCTGCACACCCGATCATCATCCTGTGCCGCTACTGCGATTCACTTGCCCGATTCAATGAAAAAAGCGTATCACCGAAGTGATACGCCCAGGATACTTACGATAGATTATGCCTTTTCGCGGTCAAGCTTGATTGCAGCCTGTGCAGCAGCCAGACGAGCGATCGGAACACGGTACGGCGAGCAGGAAACATAGTTCAGACCGACCTTGTTGAAGAACTCGATGGAAGCCGGGTCTCCGCCATGTTCACCACAGACACCCAGATGGATGTCCGGACGTGTTGCCTTGCCTTCTTCAGCAGCGATCTTGATGAGTCTGCCGACACCGTACTGGTCAACGTGTGCAAACGGATCCAGTTCATAGATGTGCTTGTCATAGTAGTCGCCCAGGAACTTGCCTGCGTCGTCTCTCGAGAAGCCGAATGTCATCTGTGTCAGGTCGTTTGTACCGAAGGAGTAGAATTCAGCGGTCTTTGCAATCTCACCGGACAGCAGAGCTGCACGCGGGATCTCGATCATTGTACCGACCTTGTATTCCATGTTGGAACCCTTGGCAGCGATGACTGCATCAGCCTCTGCCTTAACCAGGTTGGCAACATATTCAAGTTCTTTCGGTTCACCGACTAACGGTACCATGATTTCCGGAACGAACTTCCAGTCCGGATGCTTTTCATTGATAACAAGACCTGCATTGATGATAGCACGTGCCTGCATCTTGCCGATTTCCGGATATGTAACGTCCAGACGGCATCCGCGGTGACCCATCATCGGGTTGAATTCATGCAGTTCAGCTGCAGCCGCTTCAACATCAGCGATCGTGATGCCGAGTGCTTCAGCAACGTCTTTTGCTTCTTCTTCTGTCTTCGGCAGGAATTCATGCAGCGGCGGGTCTAACAGACGAACAGTAACGCTTCTTCCGCCCATAGCTTCGAAGATGCCTTCGAAGTCTTCCTGCTGATACGGTTCAAGCAGTGCCAGAGCTTTTGCACGCTGTTCATCGTTGCGGGCAACGCACAGCATACGGATTGCCTTGATTCTTTCTGCACTGTTGAAGAACATATGCTCTGTACGAACCAGACCAATGCCTTCTGCACCGAATTCAACTGCACGCTGTGCATCTTCCGGTGTATCTGCATTTGTACGGATCTTCAGTGTACGGCGTGCATCTGCCCAGTTCATGAATGTCTCGAAGTTGCCGGAAATCGTAGCCGGAACTGTCTTGATCTCACCACGGTATACGCAGCCTGTTGTACCGTCAACAGAGATGATGTCGCCTTCCTTGAAGACTTCGCCGTTGAC
>JAFYHC010000115.1 GCA_017539385.1 Solobacterium sp.
AAGGCTTATATAAAAACTATATGTATATATAAACTTAACTACTTTCACACTTTTCCGGATTCTGAAAACACCTCTATGGCTAATTGCCTGACAAGATAACAAAAAGCGTCAACCTATTTTTTAGGTTGACGCCATTGGGACAGCAGCTGTCCCTTATTGAATATGAATGATGATGAATTCTTACATGACGGCGTGGCCGGTAATGAATGTCGCGCCTACAACACCGACGAATCCGCCGAAGATCGCACTGATGAACAGACCGAGCCAGATGTTGTTTGTCTTCTTATAGAAGTATGTGCTCATACCTGCGGAGAATCCCATGATGAGAGGGAAACCGAAGGCAAAGTCGAGTGAACCGGCTGATGTTCCGCCGCCGCCGAGATTCTGCATCTGAGGCATGATGTACTGTGTTGTAGCCCATCCTACGCCGTACTGGACCAGAAGCAAGAAGGTTACAACGCCTGCGGATACCAGAACGTTGAGGGCAACGGCTTTTGCCATATCCTTTGCGGGATTGTCTGTTTCCGGTAGTCTTCTTGTTGTGTTCATTCCGATATTGGCTGCCAGCATGATAAAGATATTGCAGCAGATGAACGGGATCGCCTTGAGGAATCTCTGCGGAGGAATCTCGGAAATGTTGAGAACATTCCAGATCTGATAGTTGATGCCCATGAATGTTTCAACAAAGCGTACCCAGGCAAATACAGCCGCTACGACGATGCATGCGAGAAGGAATGCTCTGCCGACTTTATACCACTGTACTTCTTCGCCGGGACCTGCCATGCCGAAGTCAGCTGCCGTCATCGGCGAGCCGTTCTTCTTGGCCTTGTTTGCCTTAACTGCGGAGATGACAAGGTTGATGATCGCGTTGAAGAGCAGCCAGCCGATCACACCACGCAGGTTTCTGGACTGGAAGATCGGGTTGAGGAATTCCGCATTGTGGCAAGCCCATGATACAGGGAAGAAGTCGATCAGCGGGATCAGCAGGGAGATAATGACATTCTTTGTCAGCGCTTTTCCTCTTAAACCGTTGTTGGGTGTGGGAGCGTTGCCGATGGCGTTAAAGTAAGGTATACTCTGATACATTGTATTGCCAAGGGCAAGTACTGTCATGATGACACCGGCATATGCAAAGATCTGGGTGAGCTGATACCAGCCGACGATCAGACCTTTCGGACCTTTTCCTGCCTGGGAAGGCCATACTTCAGCGAGGAAGTTCTGCTGTGCCTTCATGCCGGCAAAGTCAAGGGCAGAGATCTGGTGAATTGTATTCGTGACGACATACTGCTTCAGGGTATTGTCAGCCGCGCTTCCGTAGAGTTTTCCTTCTTCTACGTCAGAGTCAAGCTGCCATGCTTCGGTCAGCATCTTTACGACTGCTGCGTGATCGCCGACAAAGTTATTGACATACTGGTCTGCTTTTGCCTGGATGACAAGCATATTTGCTTTCTGAGGCAGTTCACCGAGCAGAACAGGATGAACGTCATCGACATAGACATTGACGTTATCGGGATACAGTGTGAATGCTGCTACGGCAGCGCTGTTTCCTGCCGAGTTTCCCAGAACGCCGATGTTGTTCTTATCTACAAACGGCATGTCCAGAACTGCATCCATCAGAGCGCTGACATAGTCGTTCTGTGAAGTCATCAGGTCTGTTTCACCGTTTCCGTTCCAGTCAACGGTAATGGAAACGATTCCCTGGCGGGCAGATTCAATTGCCCAGTTGTCAAGCTGATGGCTGTTGGAGCTGCGTCCCGGGAAATAGATCATCACAGGAGCGGGATTTTCATTTGTT
Source organism: Solobacterium sp. (assembly GCA_017539385.1). GTDB lineage: Bacteria > Bacillota_I > Bacilli_A > Erysipelotrichales > Erysipelotrichaceae > Bulleidia. The sequence continues at coordinate 1,796 of JAFYHC010000115.1, forward strand.
GCGCTCTTGGGAACGAATGTAACATAGCTCATTTTTGCGCCGTTCTCTCCGGCAGCTGTAAATCTCTGGATCTTTGTATTTCCGAATCCGCTTGCGATCCCCCATGAAAGCAGCGTGGAAATAACGAGTGTACAAAGTGCGATTACAAGAAACTTGTTCTTTTTGAATAGATTACCCATGTCAGTACCTTTCTGTAGTTTTGTTTTCCATCTCCGGTTATTATGTGTGTCAGTCAGATCGTCGGAAGCATCAACCCCATTTCATCATCTGATCATTGCGGAATGCGCTGGTTTTCCGAATGCCGGATAATGAGTTTTATGGCGCCTCAGCTTCATACAGTATTCCGGTATACCGGTATCCTGCTACAACAAATATAGTTGATTCAAAAAACAATGTCAATGCTTCCAACGAAAAAAAATGACAGCGCTTACATCTTTGATGCAGCACCGTCAAAGAACAGCCATCGGATCTGCTTCCTGGCAGCGGGTTTTGCCTGATCCGACCTTTTCAGTTTTTTACACTCTTTCTGTCCGCTATAATTCGACTGATTTAGTGTTAGCGCCAAACTAAAGTGACCACTCAGCGTCAAGAGATTTTGACCAATCTGAGTCAAAGAAAAAACTCCTTACCCACCACTGAAGTAGTGGGCTTGCGGCGTTAAAAACTTCTGTCATACGCAATAGTCAAAGGAGGAGAATTGAATAATAAACATAGTAACAATGGCCTACAAGAAATAGTAACACAGGCGATTGATCAGATGAAAGCCGAACACGGCGGAACATTAGGCAACAAAGATATCAATCTCGCTGAACTCGGAAGAATCACTCATCTGCCATCATTTATCATTCAAATTTATTCCGACTCCAGGTTCTGATCAAACCGCGGAGAATACACCGAATTACCCACTCAGAATAGTGTTTTTTCCAGAAAATGGTATCAAAATGGTATCATGCAAATTCCCGGGAACAGAAAAAGTCGTCGCATGGACGGCTTTTTTCATGGATTTAATAGATTTTTATGGGTTTCAGGCATCATAATTGGCTGTTATACGCTGATTTTCTCCCACTTTTGATGCACATCAAAGCCTTGTTGAACTATTCCCACTCGATGGTTCCGGTCGGCTTTGGTGTCAGGTCGTATAAGACTCTGTTGATGCCTTCGACTTCATGGGTGATCCGGTATGTGATCTTCTTCAGAAGATCATACGGGATCTCCTCGATGGTTGCTTCCATGGCATCGGTGGTATTGACGGCACGGATCACAGCAAAGTATTCGAAGGAACGATTGCCGTTCTTGATGCCGGTGCTCTTGAAGTCCGGTACGATGGTGAAGTACTGCCATACTTTGCCCTGCAGGCCGGCATTGGCAAATTCTTCACGCAGAATTGCATCGCTCTCACGCAGTGCTTCAAGACGGTCACGTGTGATCGCACCCGGGCAGCGTACTGCAAGACCAGGTCCCGGGAACGGCTGACGCTCAACCATGTTTTCCGGAAGGCCAAGTGCCTTGCCGACAACACGTACTTCATCCTTGAAGAGCAGTTTGACTGGTTCAACCAGTTCCATTTCCATCTCTGCCGGCAGACCGCCTACATTGTGGTGTGCCTTGATACCCTTCTCGCTTTCGAGAATATCCGGGTAGATGGTTCCCTGACCAAGGAAATGAATTCCGGTCAGTTTTGCGGCTTCTTCGTCAAAGACCTTGATGAACTCTTCGCCGATAATGTGGCGCTTCTGTTCCGGATCATTGACACCTGCGACCTTATTCAGGAAACGCTCGGACGCATCTACATAAATAAGATTGGCATTCATCTGGTTGCGGAATACTTCAATGACCTGCTCCGGTTCCCCTTTGCGCAGGAAACCATGGTTAACATGGACACAGACAAGGTTCTGACCGATGGCCTTAATGAGAAGTGCAGCGACGACGGATGAGTCGACACCGCCGGATAATGCAAGAAGGACTTTGCCGTCTTTGACCTGTTCACGGATCGCGGCGACCTGTTCTTCAATAAATGCATCTGCGAGTTCTTTCGTGGTAATACGCTTCATGTCTTCGGGGCGTTTGTTGCTATCCATACGATTCCTCCTGTTTACGCGGTATGATTATAGCATCGTTTTTTCTCAGGCGCATTATTTCTTGGCACAGATGTGATTTATGCGTATGATGGAGCCATGAAACTTCCCGAACACTATATACAGCACATGCAGGAATTGCTGCAGGAAGACTTTGATGCATATCTTTCTGCCATGGAAGAGAAGCCGGCCAATGCCCTGCGCGTAAATACAATGAAGATCTCGGTGGAAGAGTTTCTTGCGATTGCGCCGTTTGATCTGACACCGGTGCCTTGGTGCAGCACCGGATTCTATTACAGTGAAGATGACCGTCCGGGCACTCATCCGTATTATTATGCCGGACTGTATTACATGCAGGAAGCAAGTGCCATGGTCCCGGCACAGATACTGCCGGTAGAAGAAGGAGACATCGTGCTGGACGCATGCTGTGCACCGGGCGGTAAAAGTACGGCCCTGGCATGCAAAATGCATGGGACCGGTGTTCTCATCAGCAATGACATTTCCATCTCACGGCAGAATGCAACGATAAAAAACATGGAGCGCTTCGGCGTTACAAATGCATATATTACGGCAGCGGACCTCAATGATCTTGCAAATCGATTCCCGGAATCGTTTGACAAGATCCTGCTTGATGCGCCCTGCTCTGGCGAAGGGATGTTCCGGCGTGATCCGTCATTGATCAAAGCATGGGAAGAACATGGTTCTGCCTATTATGCACCAATACAGAAGGAATTGATCACAGCAGCCGGCCGAATGCTGAAAAAAGGCGGCACAATGGTTTATTCCACCTGCACATTTGCAAAAGAAGAAGATGAGGAAGTTGTACAGCATCTTTGCAGTACATTCCCGGATATGCATGTGATTGCGATCGACGGACGCTATGAAGCATTCATGCCCGGCATCGTGGAAGGCTATGAAGCATGTGCGCGGCTGTATCCGCATAAGCTGCATGGGGAAGGTCATTTTGCGGCACTGATCCATAAAGACGGCATAAGCGAAAAAACTATGGCAGACTCCCCTGCTGCAGCCATTCCCAAAGAAGCGAAAGAATTCATGAAGCTGCTCTCCGAGCGCATGAAAAAAGGACGTCTTGTTATACGCAATGAACAGGTATACAGGCTTCCGGAAAGCGTGCTGGATACCGATGGGATCCGCATGGTGCGCAGCGGACTGCATCTTGGCACGATCAGAAACGGACGCTTTGAGACTTCGCAGGCACTGGCATTTGCGTGCACTGACACAGACTTTGCCAACTGCATTCATCTGGACAAGGATGATCCGCGCGTCATGAAATACCTGCGCGGGGAAACGGTCTTTGCGGAAGATGGAAAGGACGGCTGGGTGCTGGTATGCCTGGAAAGATGGCCGCTCGGCTTTGGCAGAAAACAGGGAAACAGTATTAAGAATAAAATTCAGAAAGGGTATCGGATGCTTTGATCCGATACCCTTTTACTTCGTATCGTCCTGTAACGGTGCAACTCTGCGGACAATGACATTGAGCCATCGTTCATTCCGCCGTTCTCTGCGTACGTCGTGGCTGATCCAGCAGTCCAGCAATGTGCAGCCTTCCAGCGGCAGGATGAGCGAAGCAGCGCGGTTTACATCCAGGTCGGTAAACCAGCGTCCGTTCCGCATGCCTTCAAAGTCACCATACTTGAATGAGGCATAGAATATGCCTTCCAGGCGGACCGCACGTGCCATACGGGGAAGCAGATCACGCAGTTCATCCATCGTGCAGTGCAGTAAGGATGCACATGCCCAGATGCCTTCGTATGCATTGACCGCATCCAGCTGATCAAACCGCATGACCGAAGCATGTACGCCCGTCTTTTCATTGGCCAGGCGCACCATTTCCGCCGAAGCATCCACAGCATCGACAACATACCCTTTAGAAGCAAAGTATGCGGCATCCCGCCCGCTTCCGCAGCCAAAATCCAGGATCCGCCCTTCTTTCGGCAGAAAGAAGAGAAACCGGTCATAGGCATATTTCATATCCGCATGGACGGTGTCTTCGTAATACGTTTCTGCATTCCTGTTATAGTATTCGATCGTTTCGTTCATTCCATTCCCCTGCATTGGCATTGGTTTCAGGACAGTTTCTTATACATCCAGTTGCCCAGCATCTGCACCAGCTGTACAAAGATGATCAGAATGACAGAGCACAGGATCAGATATTCCGTATTGTAGGACTGATAACCATAGCGGATCGCTATATCGCCAAGTCCTCCGCCGCCTACGGTGCCTGCCATGGCGGAATAGCCGACCAGAGAGATCGTCAACAGGATCACGCCGTTCAGCATGCGCGGAATGGATTCCTTGATATATACGCGGAACAGGATCTGCCAGTCGCTGGCACCAAAGGAACGTGCTGCTTCGATGACACCGGGATCCGTCTCCCGCAGGCTTGTTTCAAAGACACGGGCAATGTAGGGAATGGCCGATACGGTCAATGGAACGATCGCCGCCGTTGTACCGATGGAGCGTCCTGCCACAAAGCGTGTAAACGGAATGATCAGCACAAGCAGGATGATAAACGGAAACGAGCGGAATACGTTGACCAGAAAGCTCAGTGTTTCATACACCGGCTTATTGGGACGCAGCCCGTCCGGTGCCGTAAGTGTCAGAATGATCGCCGGAATGAAACCGATGATCACCGACAGCAGCGTCGACCAGAACACCATATACAGCGTCTGTCCGGCTGCTTTCATCAATATGTCCATCATTCGCCTAATACCTCCCAGGCAACGTGTTTCCGGTCCAGATAGGCCAGTACGTCTTCCTGATCATCATCACGGATATTAATAACAAGGCTGCCATATACATTGGAGCGGAAGTCTTCCAGTTTTCCCCATACGATACTGAAATCGATATTGAGTTCTCTTGCCATCATGGTAATGACAGGATCCTTGGAACGGTCAGTAAAGAACAATTGAATGTTCACACCCCGTTCCGGCAGCATTCCGCTTTCTTCCTGCAGGAACGCCTTGACTTCCTTGATCGGATGGATGAACAGTTCTTCCGGCTTTCCTTCTGCCAGCACTGTGCCGTCTTTCAGGAAGGAAACTCTCTGGCAGATCTGTTTGACCACTTCCATCTGATGCGTGACAACGATGATCGTAATGCCAAGTTCATCATTGATCTTCTGCAACAGCGTCAATATCTCACGCGTGATCGCAGGATCCAGCGCCGAAGTTGCTTCATCGCATAACAGGATGCCCGGATCCAATACCAGTGCTCTGGCAATGGCTACACGCTGTTTCTGTCCGCCGGAGAGTTCGGATGGACGGGCATGGATCTTGTCTTCCAGTCCTACCAGTTTTAACAGCGAATGGATCTTCTCTTTCGCTTCGGGCGTCTTCGTCTTCATACCCCAGAATTTCATCGGCAGTGCAACATTGTCATAGACATCCAGACGATTCAGAAGATTGAAATTCTGGAAGATCATACCCATGTTCTTCTGCAGCAGACGCAGCTTCTTCGGATCTTTCTGCGACACGGTCTCTCCATTGACGCGGATCTCTCCGCCATCATAGGATTCCAGACCGTTGATGCAGCGAAGCAGCGTGGACTTACCGGCACCGCTCTGACCGATGATTCCATAGATCTCGTGGTCCTGTATCGTGATGGAGACCCCCTTCAGTACTTCGAGATCTCCGAATTTCTTTCGTACGTTGTTCAACTCTATCATGGCATTCCCCAACTGAATACAGCGGTGCTTCTGCACCGCCGTATTATCATAGCATACTTCCGGCTGCTCAGCCGTTGATGGTTCCAATCTTTTCCGGATCGATCGGTGCATCCTGCAGCAGGCCAAGTGCATTCAGGAAGTCGATTGCACGGCCGTAGTTGTCCGTATCGTTCGGTACGCCGATGCTCGCTCCGTCAGCCAGTTCCTTGAGATCTTTGATCTTTGCGGAATAGATGCCCATCGGTTCAATGTGGACACCCACTGCAGCGACCAGATGCATGCCTCTTTCTTCATTCTGACCATTCAGATAGCCAAGTGTCTGGAAGTAGTTGGCATCCAGTTCCCCCTCTTCCAGAGACGTATTCGGCAGAACATAATCACTGAATTCCATGACCTTCAGTTCCCAACCGTATTTTTCCAGCGTCGGCTTGATGATGTTGTTGAGGATCTCTGCATGCGGCACAAGTGTTGCACCGACCGTGATGACCTTGTCATCACCTGCCTGCGGGATTTCTCCGCCGGTGACCGGTTTGCCTTCGGCATCGATGAACGATGTGATGACCGCTCCCTGGTATGTATCAGTGATGTATTTCTGTACTTCTTCGGATGTGATCGCTGCAACAAGTGCCTTTGTCTTATCCGTATTCTCATTGCCTTCCTTGACAGCCAGGTAATTCGTACGGCGCACGCTTGTTTCATCATCGAATTCTTCGATGGCAATTGCCGGAGAAGTTTCATTGAGCTTTGCTTCCAGAGCATAGTTGCCGTTGATCGCAGCGATGTCCAGATCCGGCAGATTCAGCGGCAGGTTTGCGGCTTCGATCGGTACGATCTCATAGTGATGCGGATTGACATCGTTTCCTGCTGTGCTTCCTTTTGCGGATGATGCACTTGTTCCGGAAGACGAGCATCCGGCCAGTGCCAGAAGCAGTGCAGCTGCTGTAAGTGTTTTGAATGTTGTTTTCAT
>JAFYHC010000116.1 GCA_017539385.1 Solobacterium sp.
ACAGTTATTTCATCTGTACTGTATCTGACAGAACTGAAGAAATGATCAGTCACTATATTCAAAACCAGTAAGCCGGCTAACCCCTCCTAAGCCTTTTTTGTCTATAGAAGGGGTCTGCGACGCCTGGTGAATCAAAGAATAACACATATACCTTATAAGGTGTATAAAAATAATCATTGAACTATTCGAATGAATTACATATAATAATATCGCTTACGCCGACATAGCTCAGCTGGCAGAGCAAATCATTCGTAATGATTAGGTCGTAGGTTCGAATCCTATTGTCGGCATAGTCCAAAAGCACTGTAAATCAGTGCTTTTTTCATTATCACATGATTGCATGATATGCCGGCTTTGACCGACATTGACGCTTATTTGACGCATATAGAAAAAGATCTTCCCTGCGGAAGACCTTCATTCACCAATATATACCGGTGCTTCTGGATGACTGTCAATATACTTGATTCGAATCTTCTGTCCGACATAGAACTCATAGTTCGGATTGGAGAGCGTAGCTTCTACGTAGCTGCCGTCCTGTGTATGATAGGTCACATAGATCTCATAGTATCTGGTAGTAACAGTATCCGTATCAGGCATCTCTTTTTCAATAATCTGGGTGACAGTCGCTTCTGTTTCATGACCGCCGGTGCGCACTCTGACCTGGTATACCAATGCGGAAATAGCACCAACTGCCAGAATGGATAAAATAATCAGTGAAAATGGATCATGCAATAGTTCGCTCATACTATTCTCCTCATCCGTATTATACCGAAATAACAGGATCAGAATTCATATGGATTATCTTTCCAGAGATATTCCATGATATGAGGCACCTGTTCACGCCAGGATGCTTCGCTGTGTGAGCCGCCCGGCTGATAGCATACAAATGCCATGGCACCGCGGTCCTGCAGTTCCCGTGCAAATTTGTGCTGGGAACGTGCTTCTCTGGTATCCCATTGGGGATTGCCGTTATGCGCAGGCTTGCCACCTTCGAATTCTCCCCATGACAGATAGAATTTCGAATCTCTCTCAATATGGGAGGCATTCATGGTCCTGCGGAAATTGCTCAGATTCCAGAAGACAGCCGGTGATACGCAGGCTGCTTTGGAAAAGACATGGTTATACGCCAGACCGCCGTATACTGCCATGATGCCGCCCATGCTGGAGCCGCCGATCCCGGTGGCTTCACGATGGCCATAGGTACGGTATTCACGGTCGATCATCGGTTTGATATCGTGGATGATCCACTGGAATGTAGCGTCTCCGATTCCATGTATCGTTTTCCCGAACATTCTTTTTTCATACGGGCAGTACTCACTCAGGCGGGCATCCCCTTCGTGGGAACATTCCATGCCGACCAGGATGATCTGCTTATCCCAATGACTCAGGAAATCACGGAATCCCCAGCATGTGCCATAGGTTGCGTCATTGTCATCGAACAGGTTGTGTCCGTCAAAGAAATACATGACCGGATAACGTTCTTCTGTTTCGTAATAGTTGTCCGGCAGCCAGATATGCAATGTGCGGTTCTGGTTTGCCGGAGGATAATATGCATCTTTTTTTATGATCATTCAGTCCTTCTTTCCAAGTACTTCAAGACAGCGGTACAGGATCTCTGCTGTAATACCCCAGATCACGCCGCCGTCTGTTTCATAAAAATACCATGTTCGCTGTGCGGAGCGGAAAGGATATTTTCTGCCGTGAGGAATTTTATCATATGGGAAATCCTCCGGCTGTATGGAAACGGTGCGTCCTTTGTACATACTGCAGGGCATATCAAGCAGCTGCTTCAGCGGCAGTGCAAAAACATGGTCGCATTCTTCACGGCTGTATGTGCCTTCATAGTCCTGCAGGATGCCAAGATACGAGGTAATGAAACCGCCGGAAGAGCGCATCAGTTTATGCATGCCGCAGACGATGCGTACCTGCTCTTTGCCAATGCATAATTCTTCTGCTGTTTCGCGTACGGCGGCTTCTTCTTCCGTTTCGTTTTCTTCGATCCTTCCGCCCGGAAAGCAGATTTCAAGCGGCTGTCTGACAGATGCACTGCGCACTTCAAACAGGATGTGCCATTCCCCGTCCTTCTGCAGCAGCGGAATCAGCACAGCAGCGTCCTGCGCATTCTTTTCGTGACATGCTTCCGGAAGTCTTCCGGAAAGATCTGCAAGTGTTGTTTCAATATCTTTCATGATACTCTCATCAGAAACGGCCAATTGGAACCAACTGACCGTTTCACTGCTATTCTTCTGTTTCTGCCTCAATCTCTTTGATGAGACATTCATTTCCCGTGACCAGATACGTCCTCTCACTGCCGCAATAGGGGCATTTGATTCCATACTGTACGGTTGGATAGGTTTTGCTGCAGTCCTCACAATAGGTCACAGCAGGAAGGGTTTCGATCTTCATTTCTGCTTCCTGCAGGACCGGGTGACGGACTTTGAAATAGTTCCAGCAGTCGACGAAGTATTCCGTCATGATGCCGGAAACTTCGCCAACCTGCAGCGTCACAGAACCGATCTTTGTGATCTTCTGCTCCGCTGCCAGTTCATCCAGTGTCTTTGCTACGTGTGTGACAATACCAAGCTCGTGCATTATTTCTTCTTCCGATTCAGCAGGATCTTCATCTCACGCTTGGCTGCGTACGGAGCGATCACTTTCAGTTTGTCTTCACAGCGGATCATATTGCTTGCATCCGGGATATCGCGGGACAGATGAATGGCATCGAATTCGCACCGTGTCGTGCACAATCCGCAGCCAATGCACCGGTTGAGGTCAACGACGGTTGCACCGCAGCTCAGACAGCGGCTTGCTTCTGCCCGTACCTGTTCCTCGGTAAAGGCAAGACGGGTATCCGCAAATGTACCGCGCGGATCCAGAGCACGGGAACCAGGCACCTGACGGCGGCTGGTATCGTAGCTGTCCACAACGATATCGTCTTTGTTCAGTTCAATAAACTGACGCAGGTCACGGGCAATTGTCATCGACTGGCCCGGATGGACGTAACGGTTGATCGAATCGACTGCCAGTTTACCCTGTGCGATCGCATCAATGGCAAATTTCGGTACGGTGTAGACATCACCGCCGACGAAGATATCTGCTTCATCGGTCTGGAATGTGACCGGATCGGCAATGGCTGTTCCATTGCGGTTGAAGCGGACTGCGGTTCCTTTCAGCAGATTCTTCCAGATGATCGACTGTCCGATACTCTGCAGCACATTCTCACATTTGATCGTGATCGTATCATTCTCATCGTATTCCGGAGCGAAGCGGTGTTCGTCATTGAAGACACGGGTGCACTTCTTGAAGACGATGCCGGTCACCTTGCCGTTTTCTGTCAGGATCTCTTTCGGACCCCATCCGTTCAGCACTTCAATGCCTTCTGCTTTTGCGTCTTCTACTTCATCCTTCGCAGCCGGCATTTCCGTTTCGCTTTCCAGACACAGCATGGTGATCTTTCCGCCGGTCAGACGGGCTGCTGTACGGGCAACGTCAACGGCCACGTTGCCGCCGCCGACAACAACGGCATCACCCTTCAGCGATGTAATTGTTCCAAGATTGACCTGCCGCAGGAAATCCACACCAGTCATGACGCCTTCTGCCTCTTCGCCGTTTACACCGGCAAGACGTCCGCCCTGGGCACCGATTGCCACATAGAAGGCTTTATATCCTTCATGACGCAGATCCTGAATGGTGATATCCTTGCCGATCTCTACGCCGCAGCGGAATTCCACGCCCATCTGCTTCAGGACATCGATTTCTGCTTCGATGACATCTTTTTCCAGACGGAAACTCGGGATTCCGTTCATCAACATGCCGCCCGGACGTTCTTCTTTTTCAAATACCGTGACCGGATAGCCTTTCACACGCAGATAGTATGCACAGCTCATGCCTGCAGGACCGGCACCGATCACAGCGATCGGATGATCCGGGAATGTCTGCACACGGTCCAGATCCGGAATATAGCGGCTTTCCGCATGGAGTTCCTGCGCCGCAATAAACTTCTTCACTTCATCAATAGCGACCGGCTGATCGATCGTTCCGCGCGTACATGCATCTTCGCAGCGTCTGTTGCAGATGGCACCGCATACTGCCGGGAACGGGTTATCCTGCTTGATCAGTTTCAGGGCATCCAGATATCTGCCCTCTTTTGCCATCTTCAGATAGCCCTGTACTGCCAGATGGGCAGGACATGCGGTCTTACATGGTGCCGTACCGGTATCGTAGCAGTTGATCTTTGCATCTTCGCGGTAATTCGGATTCCAGTTATCTACTGTCCACTTTGTCTCATCCGGCAGAAGCGTTGTCGGATACTTGATCTGTCCGTGTTTCGTACACAGTTTCTGTCCCAGTTTGGCAGCGCCGACCGGGCAGACTTCCACGCACTTGCCGCAGGCAACGCACTTTTCCGTTTCCACATGGGCACGGTATGCGGAGCGCGACATATTCGGCGTATTGTACAGCTGCGATGTACGCAGGGCATTGCATACGCCCGGAGCACAGTTGCAGATGGCAACGATCTTGTCTTCGCCGTCAATATTGGTGACCTGATGGACCAGGCCTTCCCGCTCACAGCGTGCCAGGTGCGCCAATGCTTCTTCATAGGTAATATAGCGTCCCATGCCGCGGTCGACGCAGTACTCTGCCATATCGCCGACGCCCATGCAGTATTCACCTGGGATCTCGCCAGAACCTTCACCGCGCATCGTCTGCTGGATGCGGCAGGTGCACTGACCGATGGAATACTTGTCATATTTATTCAGCCAGTGGGAGATATGTTCCACACTGACCGAAGAATTCTCATGTTCAATTGCCTTTTCCACCGGAATGACATGCATGCCGACACCTGCTCCTCCCGGAGGAACCATCGGTGTCACACCTTCCAGCGGCATCTGTGTCATCAGGTTGAAGAACGTTGCCAGTTGCGGATGCTGTTTTGTCAGTTCGCTGTTCATCATCATGAATTCAGCAGATCCCGGTACGAAGATCGGTACATTGTATACCTTCTTCTTTTCCGGGTGTTCGCGTGTCATTTCCAGTACGCCGACCCAGCACAGATGATCGATCATCTTCTGTGTATCTTCCATAGACATGCCATTGCGCTCGGCGATCTCTTCCGGCGTATACGGAACACGTGTCTTCTTAAAGGACAGCAGGAAGCGTACTTCTTCCTTTGTCAGCACCATATCCAGTGCCCAGTATTCCGGGTCGGATGTATTCAGTGTACGGGTATACCGCTTCAGATAGCGGTCTGTGATCATTGTCGCAAGTTTCAGAACAAGCTTCGCTTTTTCCGGGTCAGCCGGTACATAGTTGGGATCCTGAACATAATCCCGTTCATTGGTCATCCGGTTTTTCGGGTTTGTTTCAAACATGTTATTCCTCCTCGATCCATGTTTTCGTTTCTTCTTTGAGCCAGTTTTCCCAGTCCTGCATGCCTTCGCCGGTCTTTGCGGAAACCGGGAAAATACGGATCGCGGGATTCAGGCGGTATACGCGCTCTTTCAGTTTATTCATATCAAAATCGAACCAGGGCATTGCGTCGATCTTGGATACGACCAGGGCATCGCTTTCCTGAAACATGAGCGGATATTTGAGCGGCTTGTCATCTCCCTCCGGCACACTCAGGATCATGACTTTCTTTACCGCACCGGTATCGTATTCAGCCGGGCAGATGAGATTGCCGATATTCTCCAGGAATGCCAGATCAATATCTTCCAGTCCCATCTCCAACAGACCGGTACGTGTCATGCCGGCATCCATATGGCACATGCCGTCGGTATGTACCTGGATACTGCGGGCACCAAGTGCTTCGATGCGTTCCGCATCTACCTGTGCATCAATGTCCGCTTCCAGTACGGCAATGCGCACATCTTTGCCAATATCCTGAATCGTGCGGGACAGCAGCGTTGTTTTGCCGGATCCTGCCGAGCTCATCAGGTTGATCAGAAAGACTTTCTTTTCCTTCAGCAGTGCACGTAATGCATCGGCGTCACGGTCATTGGATTCCGTTACGGACTTATGCAGTTCAATTACCTTCATGCTTCCTTCCTCCACTGTTCCACGGCATCTTTCAGCCACTGGATCCATGCGTCAAATCCTTCCCCTGTTTTCGCGCTGAGCGGGAAGAAGGCAATATTCGGATTCAGTGCGCGGGCACGCTGCAGGCAGGCTTCTTCATCAAAATCAAAGATGACCTTGGTATCGATCTTATTGATCAGAAGACAGTCGCTGACCGTAAACATGAGCGGATATTTGAGGGGCTTGTCATCCCCTTCCGGCACACTCAGGATCATGACTTTGCGGGCGGCACCGACATCGAATTCTGCCGGGCAGACAAGGTTGCCGACATTCTCCAGGAAGACCAGGTCCAGATCCTCCACACCCATTTTTGCAAGACCGCGTTCTGTCATATCCGCATCCATGTGGCAGCTGCCGCCGGTATGAAGCTGAATGACGCGTACCCCAAGTTTTGCAATGGTTTCTGCATCAACGGCAGAATCAGTATCTGCTTCCATGACGCCGATCCGGTATGTATCCTTCAGTGCTTCGATCGTACGCACGAGTGTTGTCGTCTTGCCGGCTCCCGGAGAAGCCATCAGGTTCACAAGAAAAACATTCTTCTCTTTCAATTCTGTGCGTACACGGGCAGCTTCTTTGTCATTGTCTGCCGTAACACGCACTTTCGTCTCATAGACGTCAAACATATTACACTCCCATCTAAGTAACTTCCTATTTATTGTAACAGGTGTCAAAAAGTACCTCAATATCACCGAAGCGCAAAGAAAAAAGCGGCGGTCCGCTTTCTTCCGTATACCTCAGGCAATTCCCTTTACCGTGTAGTCCTGATCTTCGACTGCCTTGATGAGGATGTCATCCGCAACGTCTTTGGACAGTTCTACGACTGCTGTGCCGGCATCTTTGTCTGCTGCAGCACACACAACACCGTCAACTTTCTCCAGTGCCTTCTTAACGCGTGCTTCGCAGTGTTCGCACATCATGCCTTCTACATTCAGTGTCTTTTTCATTATTTTAGCTTCTCCTTTCTTTCCGATATATTCATAATCCTGTTCTTCAACAGCCTGTTTCATAATGCTTTCTTCTACCGGATGCGTCATGGTAAGTACGACTGTACCGGTATGATGATCCGCCTTAGCAGAAGTGATGCCGTCACACTTGCATAATGCTTTTGAAACACGTGCTTCGCAATGTTCGCACATCATTCCGCCGACTTCGATCGTTTCCGTGATTTCCTGCGGTGTTTCTTCTGTGAGCGGCTTTGGCTCTTTTTCCGGCAGTGCTTTCTTCTTTAACGGTCTGTCTTTGGATGCATCAAAGATCCTGGCAAGATTCAGCCGCAGCGCATTCATACAGACGGTAAAGCTGGACAGGCTCATGGCCGCAGCACCGATCATCGGATTCATCTTCCATCCATACAGACCCGCTGCCAGCGGAATACAGATGATATTGTAGAAGAATGCCCAGAAGAGATTCTCATGGATATTGCGCAGTGTTGCACGGGACAGACGCACTGCCGCAGCCGCATCTTTCAGCGAACTGTTCATCAATACGACGTCCGCACTGTCGATCGCTACATCTGTACCGGCACCGATCGCAATGCCGATGTCCGCACGTGTTAATGCCGGAGCATCGTTGATGCCGTCACCGACCATGGCTGTCTTGCCACGCTCCTGCAGTTTGCGGATGACTTCTTCTTTTCCATCCGGCAATACATCCGCAATGACGCGATCCACCCCGGCTGCTTTGGCAATTGCCTCAGCCGTACGGCGGTTATCACCGGTAACCATGACGACTTCAATGCCCATATTCTGCAATTCCCGGATTGCTTCACGGGAATCATCCTTAATGACATCCGCAACAGCGATCATGCCAAGCAGATGATCATTCTGCGCAAATAACAATGGTGTCTTGCCTTGTTCCGCAAAGGCCTTTGCTTTCTGCTGCATATTTTCCTCCACAGCAGCGATCCCGCTGATATATTTCAGCGATCCGCCATACAGGATGCCTTCATCATTTTCTGCTTTCAGTCCGTTGCCTGCAACGGCTTCAAAATTTCTTACTTCCTGCAGAGTGAGCTTATCTTTCTCTGCCCGCTCGGTAATGGCTTTTGCCAGCGGATGCTCAGAGCGCTGTTCCAGTGCATAGGCTTTTTCGAGCAGTTCCTTCTCTGTGATGCCGTTTGCGAGGATGTCTGTGACTTCCGGTTTTCCGGCTGTGATCGTGCCGGTCTTATCCAGCGCAGCGATCTGTATCTTTCCAGCCTGTTCCAGTGCTTCGCTTGTCTTGAACAATATTCCGTTTTTCGCACCAAGGCCATTGCCCACCATAATAGCGACCGGTGTCGCAAGACCCAGCGCACATGGACAGGAGATCACCAGCACGCAGATGCCGCGTTCCAGTGCTTCGGAAAGCGGTGCACCGGCGATCAGCCATCCGATCGTTACAACTGCCGCAATGGCTATGACAGCAGGCACAAAGATGCCCGATACTTTATCTGCGATGCGTGCAATCGGTGCCTTGGTGGCAGCCGCATCCGATACCATGCGGATGATCTGCGACAGTGTTGTATCTTCACCGACACGGGTAGCACGGCATCTGAGATAGCCGGACTGATTGATCGTTGCTGCACTGACCGTATCGCCTTCCGCCTTATCGACCGGAATGCTTTCCCCGGTCAAAGCCGCTTCATTGACTGCGCTGCTTCCTTCCAGCACAACACCATCTACCGGGATACTGTCGCCAGGACGGACAACAAACGTATCACCGCTCATGACTTCTTCAATACCGACTGTTACTTCCTGTCCATCCCGCACCAGAACGGCTGTCTTTGGTGCCAGTTTCATCAGGCTGCGCAGTGCATTGGTCGTTCTGCCCTTCGACATCGCTTCCAGCATCTTTCCGACTGTGATCAAAGCCGGGATCATGGCAGCCGATTCAAAATACAGCTGGCCATGGTACAGGGGCATCAGATCCATATTCGATGCACCGGCAGTGATCATTCCGCACATGCGGAAAAACACGAACAGACTCCATCCAAACGACACCGCTGAACCAAGTGCCACCAGTGTATCCATGTTTGGAGCACCATGCAGAAGGGAACGGAAGCCGGAGGTAAAGAATTTGCTGTTGATCACCATCACGATGAGTGCCAGGATCATCTGGGTCAGTGTCAGACCAAGATGATTGTGGGTAAAATACGACGGCAGCGGCCATCCCCACATGTTATGTCCCATCGTAATATACATGAGCACACACAGGAAGCCGACCGACAGGATCAGCCTCCGCTTCAGTTTCGGTGTCTCTCTGTCTTTCAGTGCTTCCTCTTCCGCAGCAATGGATGATACCGCATCATTCTTTGCCCCTTTCAACGAGGCACCATAGCCGGCATTTTCCACTGCCTGGATAATTTCCCGGGAATTTGCAGTCCCTTCCACTCCCATGGAATTTGTCAATAACGATACAGAACACGAGGTGACACCGGGAACGTTCTGTACAGCTTTCTCCACCCGTGCCTGACAGGCGGCACAGCTCATTCCTGTAACAATATACTGTTCCATAGAATTCCTTTCTAACGCATCAGTTTCTGCAGAACGGTCACCAGTTCATCGATCGTTCCGTCATTTCCTTCACGGATATCTTCCGCCACACAGCCGCGTATATGCGCAGCCAGCAGCTGTTTGTTAAAACTGTTCAAAGCCGATGTGGCAGCCGATACCTGGATCAGGATATCCGGACAGTACAGATCATTCTCTACCATCTTTTCGATCCCGCGAATCTGCCCTTCCACTTTGCGCAGACGCAGAAGAAGATCTTTCTTTTCTTCTTCCGTACGTTTTTTATGTCTCATTTCACAGCATGTATTTCCTTCCATATTCACTGTCTCCGCCAAAATAGTATACCCCCCGGGGGTATGTGTCAAGACAATAACAAAAGACCGCACAATCCTGTATTGCAGGTCATGCGGTCTTTGTTCCGACTCAGTTTTCTTTTCCGTGATAGACAATGCACAGCATCGTCTGATCATCAAAGGCATCTTCACCCTGTACGAATTTATCCAGTGCACTGCGTACATTTGCCATGCACTCCTGCGGCGTATCGTTGGGCTTCTGGTTCAGTGCTTCAACGATGCGGTCCGTCGTAAACATCTTCTCCTGCGGATCGATCGCTTCCGGTATGCCGTCTGTATATACATAGAGAATATCACCCGGATCCATCTTGAACGTATACTTCTGATACGGTACGCCGTCCATGGCACCAAGCACCAGTCCATGCTTGTCTTTCATCATGGAGCTTTCCCCGTTTTTCAGGATCATGGGATATTCATGACCGGCATTTGCCGCGGTAACGATACCGGTCGACAGTTCCAGAATACCGATCCAGACCGTTACAAACATTTCCTGCGGATTGTTGCTGCAGATCGTCTGATTGACATTTGCCAGGATCTCCGAAGGACTGATTCCAAGCAATGCATTGCTCTTCAGGATCGTCTTGGAGACCATCATGAACAAAGCAGCCGGAATTCCTTTGCCCGATACATCCGCAATTGTCAGACACAGATGATCGTCATCGATCAGGAAGAAATCATAGAAGTCGCCGCCGACTTCCTTCGCTGGTGTCATCGATGCATAGACATCGAATTCTTTCCGGTCCGGGAAAGCCGGGAATGTATGCGGCAGCATTCCATTCTGGATCTCACTTGCCATCTGAAGCTCTGTTCCAAGACGACGCCGTTCCTCTTCCTGTTTATGTCTTTGCTCAATCACCAGCAGTTTTCTCTGCACGAACAACTGCAGACCTGCCACAATGCCGGCAACGACCGCGATCAGCACGGCGATATAGAACCATGGACGTTCATAATAGGCTCTCTCTTTTACGATCGTAACTGCTAGGCTGTTTCTGCCCCTGCCCATTGCATCCCTGGTTTCCATCTTAAACGTATAGGTGCCGCCGGGAAGGTTTGTATAATCCAACGGTGCAAACTTGCTGCGGTCAACGGTCACTGCCTCCGCATCAAATCCCTGCAGCGAATAGGTTACCTGCGGATCGGTAAGCGCATAGTTGAACACGAAGCCGTAGATGGTGATCTTTCCGGTCTCCGACGGGATCGTAAATACATTGTTTTCATCCGGCCAGATCCTTATGCCGTCCGCCTCAACATACGGCACCGCCATTTTCAATACAGCAATATCTTCCAGAGGATCGTTGATATTGACCTTTGCCACTCCCGTCGTTCCGGCAATGTACAGATCTCCTGCCTCCGTCAGTTCACTGTAGGAATTACTCGTCGTGATGCAGGGAAGTCCATTTGCCATACTGTAATGAACCGGCTGTGATGCATTCCCGGATAACAGATCGTCAGCGGAACAGATATAGATACCGTTGCTGGAGAGGACCCATATATCCCCTTAGTCGTTTTCATACAGATCAAAGTTATTGGAATAGGGGAACTCCGTTACCGTAGTCACTTTATAATCCGATGTCATCCAGGCAATGGAATTGCTGGTAACGATCCAGAACACATCCCGTTCGGCATCGTATTTAATGCGCATGACAATACCGGAAGACAGTCCGTCTTTCGTTGATATCGTCCGCACCTTTCCATCATGGATCACATAGATGCCGCCGCCGTTGGATCCCAGCAGAATATCTCCATTCGGTGCACTGACCGCAGTCAGTCCTTCCGTATTGACGATTCCCTGTTCCAGTCCATAGCTTTCTGTCACTTCATTTCCGCGGATCACAGAAAGTCCGCCGGTGTTGACGACCAGGAATGATCCGTCCACGGCTTCGATCGCCGCCCGGATCTGGTTGGAGAACAGACCGATTTCTTCATTGAATACCGTCACTTTTCCATGGTCAAAGCACACCAGACCGACCCCATGCCAGGTGGAAAACCAGAGTCTGTTTTTACTGTCGCGCAGGACCGAACGGATCCGGGTATTACTCAGCAATTCTGTCAGGCTGACTGCATCAAACGGCTGTCCGTCTGCCATATGAGCAGATTCGATCACCTTATCCGTGAGTGATCCAAGATTCGGATTCAGAATAATCAGACCGGTATCGGTAGCGATATACAAGGAACCGTCATCCCCCATACAGGTGGAATTGACGACCCGCTGTCCCAGATCGTATTTTTCAAAGATATTGGTAAACCGGTTCGGCACAAGCTTCATGACACCCTGCCTGGAAGAAGTGAACCACAGGTTTCCTTCATAGTCCTGCATGACATGAGATACTGAATTATTCATCGGCAGATCCGCCATAAGATGGAATATGCCGTTATCAATAATACCGATGCCGCTGCGTGATGTAAGCCAGATTGAATCCCCGACCCGCTCCATTTCCATCACCATGTTCAAAGGCGCAACATCATACGTCTCTTCCAGGGTAAATTCCTTTTCCATTTTGCCATAGAATACTCTGGAATCCGATGTGCCAAGGAATACATACCCGTCATTGCCCTGATCCGGATAAATGCTGCGGATACCGCCAAGTGCTGATTCTTCCGATGAGATAAAGAGTGATACTTCTTTCTTATCCAGTACGAACAGATCACCGCGGCTGGTGATTCCATATATCCGGCCGTCTTTTCCGCTGCTGAGTCCGTCGATATACAGACCGGACAGCCGTTTATCCGCCAGCGGCTCCGCGTGAAAATCTTCATCGATCACACAGACCCCCAGCGGCGTACCTACATACATCGTACCGTCACTGCCTTCTTCAATATCAGAGATATTTACAGTCAGCAGACCGTCTTCTTCCTTCCACCAGTGGATCGTCCCCTGATCCATCATTGCAACGCCGCTGTCATTGGTACCGACCCACAGGCGATCCTGATGGTCTACCTTCAGACAGGTGACGCCGGCAATGCCGGTCGAGGGACCCATGCGTACAAAATTGTTGCCGTCATAGCGGATCAGCCCGCTATAGCTGCCGATCCAGATAAAACCATCCGACGTTTCTACGATGTCGTTAGCCTCCGATGTCGGCAATCCGTTTCTGTTATTGTAGAGAACTGCTGAGTAGCTCTCCGGATGGTCCACCGGATCCACGCTCAATGACACGTTTCCTGTTATCTCTTTTTCTATCCACGCTCCATACGCAGGCATCACCGACAGCAGAAAAGCCGCTGTCATGAGGACAGTGAGCCAGAGCCGGTGCGTATATGTGCGTTTCTTTTGTTTTATATCATTACTCATTGTTCACCTTCTGGGTCATGATGGAATCTGTTCTGTCATGCAAATTATACGTGGAACGGGAAAGAACCTCCAGCGTCCTTTTAACTTTAAACTTTGCATATCTGATTTATGTTATGAAAACAGAGTCATTGTATGACAGATTCCATGGAAACTGCAATGTGTTTCCGGCATTCCCATGCATGCCTGTACTATCAGTGTACATTGTTCTTTGTTTCTGTAAAAGTACCCTGCCTGCTTTTGGTGAAATATACCCCCCTGCCGGAGACGCCCTGACCGACATAATATAATCGGAAATGTAAGGAGGACATACAAATGTCAATGAGCGACAGTGAATACAACCGCTATGCAAAAGAGATCGACTATATCGTCGATCACGGTACAAAAGAAGGACTGCAGGAACTCTACCGCAGGATCCTGGCAGAGACAGGAGACAGGGATAACCTGCAGCGCCTTGACAGTCTTCATAATTCCAGATGGCGCATTCTTGACTGAATCTGCCATGGCAGCTTTGTGCTGCCTTTTCTTTTTCCCGTAAGAAAAGCCGGGATGTCCCGGCTTGCTGTTAATTAGAAATTCGGTTTCTTAGTGCCGCACTTGGAGCAGAAGTTGCCGCTGTTTTCGGTGCCGCAGGATGGGCAGAACCATTTGGTATTCTCCGGCTTTTTCGTGCCGCAGTTGCTGCAGAAGGCTCCGTCGTTCTCTCTGCCGCAGGACGGGCAGAACCACTTCTGTGCTGCCGGTCTTGGTTTGCCGCAGGCACTGCAGAAGTTGCCGGTATTGCCTTCGTGTCCGCATTCGCACTTCCACGTATCACCGGTATCCTCTGTTTCGATCTCAAATGTTTCCTTCTCGTATTTGCCTGGAACAAGCAGTTCGCGGATCTTCTGCACACGGTCGAAATACTCCTTGTACACTTCATCCTTCGCAGTTGCCTGGTCACGATCTACCACTTCAAATACAATGTCATCAAACCACGGACTGTTCACCTTGATGGTCACAGAGAATGTGTATTCGTATTCATACTGCTTCGGATCATAGCTTACTTCCGTGCCGTCTTCCAGTTCTTTCTTGATCTCTGTCTTGCGCTCATTGATCTTGTAGGTGACATCATCAACCTGGGAAAGTGCGATCACATCCGGATTCTGTGAACGCCAGTTGGTGGAGCGTGTCACGATGAACTTTTTCGCTGTCTTGTCGACATAGACTTTGGTGGTTCCCTCCACGCAGTCGGTCGGATTCAGTTTTGCAACCTCGGATTTATTGGCCTCGCGGTATTCCAGCTGTCTCGCAATTTCCTGCACAGTGGAATGACGGCGCTCGTAGAAGAACGGTGAAAGCTTGGATGCACAGTCTTTGCAGAGATTTCCGTCTTCCAGTTTGCGGTTTCCCAGCAATCCGATATCCTTGCCGCAGATGCTGCATTGTTTCTTGTCAAATAATCCCATTGTTACCTCCATGAATTCTGTTAATTATGTTATGTGCTGTGTATATGTATTCTGATATCATCATAACAGAATTTTAAGATTACATCTGATACGAATTTCCCAAAATTGCATCATAAAAGGCCAGGATATTCCTGACCTTTGTTTTATTCGGTGATCTGACTGCCAGTATACAGTTGATAATAACGGCCTTTCTTTTCAATCAGTTCATCGTGTGTGCCGCGTTCAATAATGCGTCCCTGTTCCAGGACCATGATGCAGTCACTGTTGCGGACCGTGGACAGACGGTGGGCGATGACAAAGGTCGTACGGCCTTCCATCAGCGCATCCATGCCTTCCTGTACCATCTTCTCCGTACGGGAGTCGATCGAAGACGTTGCTTCATCCAGGATCATGGCAGGCGGATTGGCAACGGCACAGCGGGCAATCGCAAGCAGCTGGCGCTGTCCCTGGGAAAGATTGCCGCCATCGCCTTTGAGCATCGTATTGTAGCCGTTGGGAAGACGGCGGATAAAGCTGTCTGCACGGGCAAGCATTGCGGCTTCCATGCACTCTTCATCCGTGGCATCCAGACGGCCATAGCGGATATTCTCCATGACTGTACCGGTAAACAGATGCGTATCCTGCAGCACCATGCCAAGGGAGCGGCGAAGGTCCTGCTTGCGGATCTTATTGATGTTGATGTCATCATAGCGGATCTTTCCGTCTGCGATGTCATAGAAACGGTTGATCAGATTGGTGATCGTTGTTTTGCCGGCGCCGGTCGAACCAACGAAGGCGATCTTCTGACCGGGTTCCGCATCGATGCTGATGTCATGCAGGACGGTCTTCTTGCCGTCATAGCTGAAGTCCACATTATACATATTGACCTTGCCCTGCAGGCGCTGGTATGTGACGGTGCCTTCTGCCTTGTGGGGATGACGCCATGCCCATTTGCCGGTATTGCGGTCTGTTTCGGTAATATTGCCCTGTGCATCTTCTTCGATGCGCACCAGTTCTACATAGCCTTCATCAAATTCAGACGGTTCATCCATCATCCGGAAGACACGCTCTGCACCGGCCATTGCACTGATGATCGAAGCAATCTGGTTGGATACCTGCGTCACCGGCATGGAGAAACTCTTATTCAGTGACAGGAAGGATACCAGCGTACCCAGTGTCAGTCCGAAATACCCGCGCAGTGCCAGTGCTGCACCAATGACCGCACACAGCACATAGGAGATATTTCCGATATTTGCCATGACCGGCATCATGATGTTGGCATATTTGTTGGCATTGTTTGCACTTTCGCGCAGATTTCCATTCAGCTTGTCAAAGTCTTCAATGGCTTTCTTCTCATGGTTGAATACCTTGACGACTTTCTGTCCGGTCAGCATCTCTTCAATATAGCCGTTGACAGCACCAAGGTCTTTCTGCTGGCTGATGAAATAGCCGCGGGAACGTCCGCCAAGCTGTCCGGATACCTTCAGCATGATCATGACCATGCATACCGAGACGATCGTCAGCGGGATATTGAGAATGACCATGGAAGTAAATGTGGTGATGATAGTCATTGTGGAGTTGATGACCTGCGGGATGCTCTGTCCGATCAGCTGGCGCAGTGTATCGACATCGTTGGTATATACCGACATGATATCGCCGTGCGCATGCGTATCAAAGTACTTGATCGGCAGGGATTCCATATGTGTGAACAGGTCCACACGCAGGCGTTCCATCGTTCCCTGACTGATATTGACCATGATGCGGTTATATGAGTAAGCGGTAATCACACCAATCAGCAATACCCCCGCCAGCTGGACAAGGCGCTTTGCAAGCGGACCGTAATCCGGTGATCCGGACGCCAGCATCGGTGTGATATAGTCATCGATCAGCGTACGTGTAAACAGAGTGCTCTGCAGGGTGCAGACTGCGGTAACAATAATGCAGATGACAACAAGGAGGAACTGCCACTTGTAATTCTTCAGCATATAGCCAAGAATCCGCTTCAGCACATCTTTGTTCATTTTCTGCTTTTTTGGTTTCGTGCTCATGTCTGCCTCCTTTCTCACTGTTCGGCGTCAAAGTCGCCGCCGCTGCCGGTCTGGGTCTCATAGACCTGACGGTATACAAGGTTGTTCTTCAGCAGATTCGCAGGTGTATCGAAGCCATTTACTTCACCGCGGTACATGACGATGAGACGGTCAGCGTCTTCAATACTGGAGATTCTCTGGGAAATGATCAGCTTTGTCGTATTGGGAATCTTTTCCCGGAATGCACGCCGTATCGATGCATCAGTAGCAGTATCTACGGCACTGGTGGAATCATCCAGGATCAGAATCTTCGGATCTTTCAGCAGTGCTCTTGCAATGCACAGGCGCTGTCTCTGGCCGCCGGACACATTGGTTCATCCCTGCTCAATATGGGTATTGTAGCCATCCGGCATCCGGTCAATGAATTCATCGGCACAGGCAAGCCGGCACGCTGCGATACATTCTTCTTCGCTCGCATTGGGATTGCCCCAGCGCAGATTATCCAGAATCGTTCCGGAGAACAGCACATTGTTCTGCAGGACGACCGATACCTTGTCACGCAGCGTCTCCATGGCATAGTCTTTGACATTGCGGCCGCCGACGCATACCTCCCCTTCTGTCGCATCATACAGACGCGAGATCAGGGATACGAAGGTCGATTTGCCGGAACCGGTCGGACCAAGGATACCGATGGTTTCTCCGGAATGAATATGCAGATCGATATCTTTTAATACGTTATCGCCAGTCCCCTGCCGATAGGCAAAGCTGACATGGTTGAAATCGATGGAGCCGTCTGCCACTTCCGTTACCGGCTGTGCAGGATCTTTGAGATCCGGTTCTTCGATCAGCACTTCGTAAATACGCTTAATGGATGCCAGAGAAAGCGTGATCATGACAAATACCATCGACAGCATCATCAGCGACATGAGAATGCTCATGACATAGGAGAACATGGATGTCAGGTTGCCGGTGGTGATCGTCTTTGCGACTACATGGTGCGCACCAAACCAGGACAATGCAATGATGCATCCGTATACCACCAGCATCATCGCCGGGTTATTGAAAGCAATAATGCTTTCTGCCTTGACAAACAGTTTCTTCAGATTGCCTGCAGCCTCTTTGAATTTGCTGTTTTCGTGGTCTTCCCGCACAAATGCCTTAACGACGCGGATCGCCGATACATTTTCCTGCACGCTGGCATTGAGCGCATCATACTTTGTGAATACGACATTGAATGTCGTCATGGCATTCATCATGATAATGATCAAAGCAAACGCCAGCACCGCGATCGCAACCAGGAAGATCGTACTGAGGTCCGGGCTGATCACAAAGCACATAATCACGGAAATCGTAAGCATCAGCGGCGGACGCACCGCGATCCGGATGATCATCTGGAATGCATTCTGCACATTTGTGACATCCGTCGTCATCCGGGTCACCAGACCGGCAGTCGAAAACTTATCGATATTGGAGAAGGAAAACTCCTGTATATGCCGGTACATATCTGCACGCAGATTCTTCGCAAAGCCCGTCGCCGCAGCAGCTGCGTGGCGTCCTGCCTGGAAGCCGAAGAACAGGCTGCAGAAAGCCATAATGACCATCAGCCCTCCGTATTTCAATACCGCGTTCATATCACCGGCATTGATTCCCTGGTCAATGATCATCGCTGTCACATAGGGAATCAGCACTTCCATGACTACTTCCGCTGCTGTAAAGATCGGGGTCAGTATCGTATCTCTCTTATACTCACCGACCTCCTGCAGGAATCGTTTGATCATGCATTCTCCTTTCCGGGATCCGCTTCTTTCAGCGATGTATATACGATATCCAGAAGACGAAGCAGTTCCGTCTTCTCTTCCGCATTCATACCGCTGCTCAGGACCCTCTCTCTTTCCTGTATGTCTTTCCATGATCTGCGGCAGATCTCCTCACCGGCCTCCGTCAGCCGGACCTTTTTGATCCGCAGATCATCCGGATCTGTAAATCCTTTTACAAATCCTTTGTCTTCCAGTCTGGAGACGATGCCTGCCATGGTTGACTGCGCCACCTCCATCCGGCGTTCCAGATCTTTCAGTGTTGTCTCATGCCCATTGCAATGCACCAGATACACGAGAACATGGTGCTGGGAAAAGGTCAGTCCGATCTCTTCCAGGGAATGATTTGCCTGTTTCTGCATCAGGTCATTGATTTTTTTCAATTGCAGTCCAAGTTCCATTCCGCCTCCTTTCCCACATAATAAACGCATGCGTTCGTTTGGTCAATCGCATGCGTTTGATTTTACATCAGGAAACTGTTTCAGCCGAGATCTTCGCCATTGCTGGCAATGACCTTCTTATACCATTCGAAGGAATCCTTCTTGCTGCGTTCCAGTGTGCCGGAGCCGTCGTTGTTACGGTCGACGTAGATGAAGCCATAGCGCTTCTTCATTTCACCGGTGGTGAATGATACGCAGTCAATGCATCCCCATGGTGTGTATCCCATCAGATCGACGCCGTCTTCTTCTACTGCCTTCTTCATTTCAATGATGTGATTCTTGAAGTAGCTGATGCGGTACGGGTCATGGCAGCTGCCGTCTTCTTCTTTGACATCGATGGCGCCAAAGCCGTTCTCAACGATGAACAATGGCTTTTCATAGCGCTCATAGAATGCATTCAGGGCATAGCGCAGACCTTCCGGATCAATTGCCCATCCCCAGTCAGATACCTTGATATACGGGTTGGCAACAGAATTCGGCGAAGAACCATCCAGTGCCTTCGAGACGTCTTTGTTGGCCGTGGAATCGACCGTATTGGTCATGTAGTAGGAGAAGCCGATGTAGTCGACAGTTCCTTCTTTGAGTGCCTCTTTGTCCTCTTCCGTGATATCCATCTGCCAGCCTTTGTTGGCAAACATTTTCAGTGCATAAGCCGGATAATGACCGCGGCACATGACATCGCTCCAGAAATATCTCTGATGCATCATATTCTGTGCCAGCACCTGGTCCGCCGGACGGCAGGAGAACGGATAGATTGGAACCATGGCGATCATACAGCCGATCAGGTTCTCCGGATCGATCTCATGTCCGATCTTGACTGCTTTTGCACTGGCAACCAGTTCATAGGCACCGCACTGGTACATTGCCTGTTCCGGATCGGGGTATGCGCCAAAATGCACACCGGAGTTGGTCCATCCGAAGATGTCATTCTTGTAGTTCATCTGGTTGTTGATCTCATTGAATGTCATCCAGTATTTAACAACGCCTTTGTAGTGTTCAAAGCATACCTTTGCAAACTTGACGAAGAAGTCGATAGTCTTGCGGTTGAGGAAGCCGCCGTATTCCTTGGCAAGATGGTACGGCATCTCAAAGTGACTCAGTGTGATGACAGGTTCAATATTATATTTATGCAGTTCTGCGAACACGTCATCATAGAATTTCAGGCCTTCCGCATCCGGTTCTTCCTCATCACCAAGCGGGAAGATGCGTGACCATCCGATCGATGTACGGAAGCACTTGAATCCCATCTCTGCAAACAGGGCAATGTCTTCCTTGTAGCGGTGATAGAAATCAATACCGACATGGTTGGGATAATACAGTCCTTCCTTGACACCGTCGGTAATGATGCGGGCACGGTCAACCGCACCAGCTGTCATGACATCCGCCACACTGAGGCCCTTTGTCGTGCCAATGACACCGCCTTCAAACTGATGCGCCGCAAGCGCACCGCCCCATAAAAAATTCTTATCCAGCATATATTCCTCCTTCTTTCCTATGCCATATCCATTGTCTTGTGCCGGTATTCACCGGGATGTAACTGTTATTTTCATTTTACCATGCACGCATTATTTTTGTATGGGAAGTACGAAAAAGCACAGAGGCTTTTTATGCTTCTGTGCTGTGTGTTTGGATCAATGATCAGGATTCGCGGGGACGGAGCGATTCTGCACTCAGGAAGCGGGAATCGAAGTCTCTCTGCACGGTATCGCAGGTCTCCTGGTACCAGTGCAGCATTGCCAGTTTCAGCTCCATGATCTTATTGGCATAGGATGGATCATCGATGGCATTGTGCATTTCCTTTGGATCTTTGGAAAGATCATAGAATTCATCGGTACCGGAAAGACGCATGACATACTTATATGTGCCATCGCAGATCATCGTGCCTTTTTCATGTGCAAAGTCATCTGCTTCAGCATTCATCTTTGCCCAGTAGTCACTGGTCTTCTTCGGTCCTTCATCACCATACTTGTGGAATTCATCTGCCTGCTTTTCGCATGCACGCCGTCCGCCTTCGCTGAAGACGTATTTGCGGTTGGCACGGGTGCGGTCTTCGATGACCGGACGCAGGCTCTTTCCAAACTGGTCATGACCCGGTTCTACACCGGCATAATCCATGACAGTTGCGTAGAAGTCGACCAGTTCCGTTAATGCCAGCGATACCCCTGCATCCACTGCTTCCGACTTCGGCGGTTTGATGAGAAGCGGCACTTTGGTGAGAATGTCTTCGAAGCTGTTCTGTGCCTTTTCCGGCAGATCAAAGTCACCGGCAAAGTCACCGTGGTCAGACAGGAAGACGATCAGTGTATCATCGTAGATGCCTGCTTCTTTGAGCGCATCCACGATCATGCCGAACATGTCATCCACATAGGAGCACTGTGCCAGATAGATGCGGCGCATCTCTTCAAAGAGATCTTCCGGGAAGTCCTTCATGCCTGCCAGTTCATGCAGTTTGCGGATCATGGCAGACTTGCCTGCGGCATCCGCCAGACGTACGCGCGGTTCCATCTTTTCCGGATCAATGCGGTCATAGTGGGCCTGGTCTGCCATATACGGTACATGCGGGTTCATCCAGCCGATAAACAGGCACAATGGCTTGTCTTCGTCCTTCTGCCGCAGAATGCGCTCACACGCCGCCTTCGTATCTCCCATATCCCTTGGATCATCGTGAATGCCAACATAGTGAGAATACGGGAATTCCGCAATCACATGCGAACCGCGGTCCGCATTGATTCCCTGTCCTCTTGGATAGGTATAGATCTCATCAAACTGCGTTGCCATTTCACCCGGCACATTGGCAGCGATGAAGTCATTGCGGCAGTTCATCCATACATTGTATCCGGCACGGCGCAACTCAGCGAACATGGTATCTTTGCCATCGTGGATCAGATAGTGCATGGTCCTGTAGCCGTTGACATGCGGATACAGACCGGTA
>JAFYHC010000117.1 GCA_017539385.1 Solobacterium sp.
AGATCTTTCTCCTTCTGTACGTGCAGAAAACAAAGTGATATCGGATGAGGGAAACTGTCGTAGCAGTGCGTCTGTAAATGTCTTTATTCATACCTGTATTATATCACAAATGTGTGTAATATGCACTTTATTACACACGATATGCAACAAAAAACGCCTTACCCACCACTGAAGTAGTGGGCTTGCGGCGTTAAAAACTTCTTTCACACATCTATGCCTTTGTACATGGTACAATACACACAGAAGCAGCGAGGAGGAACCACCATGGAACGCTATCTGCTCAGCGCTATTCTGTTTACGCTTGGCATGTCTTTTATTTTCAGCAATGTCTTTTTTCATATCCTGGAAAGCAGGTCGGCGATCATTGCCGGCGTCGGTTTCGGCATCGCTGCCGGATTCATCTATTACCAGAGGATCAAACGGAAATAACGGACGGATACACGGACACATGTCCGTTTTTTTATGACCTAAAAGACCGGCTGTGAGATGCCGGTCAGACGGTATGCACAAATATTCTTTCTTCCCCGTCTTCCGGGATCCATACCTGTTTCAGATCGTTCTGCTGCACATAGGCATGGACATCGTTCCGGGTGATCATGGCATGGTTGACATTGTCCAGATGACTGGCAATAACACATGCATACGGGGCATCACTACACACATGGTGCAGATCTTCGAGATCCATGATCAGCCGTCCGTACGGCACTCTTGCCTCACAGCAGTTTACGATGATCACCACCGGATGAAAGCGTTCGATCACATCATGCACACTGCTGCAGTACACCGTATCCCCGGCAATATACAGTGTTTCTTCATACGGACATGTCAGCACGTATCCGCTGGCTTCTCCCATATGTTCTGCTGTATAGTCATTATCCCCATGCCGTGCATGGACTTTGTATATCGTTATATCCCCGATCTGCATCGTTTCATGTCCAAAGCATTCCACAGAAGAAAATCCCATCGCAGTGATTTTTTCTTTGTCCTTCTCATTCTGTGCAAGAATGGAAAGATCCTGCGGAATGTAATCTGCGGTGAAATGATCCGGATGCACATGCGTTACCAGGGCATGATCCACCCCATCCAGTATCTGCGAAGCGGAAAACGGAAGTTCACAGAGCGGTGTATGCACACCCTGCATTTCCGGGCGCACTGCCCTTGCACTGAAGCCGGTTCCTTTCTCCTGCAGCCATGGATCGACCAGGAAGACAGTATTGCCATATTGTATTTTTACTGTCGCATTGCGGATCTGCTGTATTTTCATCGTTTACCTCTCATTCTTTTACGATCAGATTTACTCCGATCAGACGGAATGCACGCACCCAGCATCCATTTGCGTCAATGTCCAGTGCAGGCACACCATCCTGCATGGATACACTCTGAAGAAAGTCTCTGATATGGTTATCCTCAAACATCCATGTACGGAAATCTTCATAGTCTTCTTCCTCCGGCACACGCAGTGCAAACCAGGTCTTCCCGCTGCGTGCGGCTTCTGCAGCTGCCGGTATGATCTCCTCATTGTATCGGTTAACAGACATTTCCGGGATTTCCCGCATAAGGCAGTTGTATTCTTCACTCGTGCAGGAAGGCACAAAGATATTATGCAGCATATTTCTGGTATCGGTGCTGCTTTCCGCATAGGTCGGTTCGATCGACATCCGCTTCAGAAGCATTTCTTCTGTTTCATTCAAATAGCGCATATGTTCAACGGCAGGACAATACTGCTCATGATCGTTATTCGTCACATCTGCGTAATACCATTCCCCATCCAGCTGCACCGCATTGAGCATATGACCGATGCCGTTATCCAGCATGAGTGTTAATACGAGCGTACAAGGGACTGCAGCACGGTCGCAAAGTATTTTGAATGCTTTGGCATAGCCTTCGCAGATCGCCCATCCATCCACCAGTGCACCATAGCCATAGCACACATTGCGGACAGTGTACTGGTTATCCCGGACCGCATCATGATCGTATTCCGCATGATCGATGATCCATTCATTGACAGCGAGTTCTTTTTCATACGCAGACGCATCCGGTTCAATCGACGCCAGGAAGCTCTGTATTGCCTCTTCCTGCGCCTCTTTCATCTTCTGCAGTATTTCTCCTTCATACCGGTAAACAAGCCGTACAGAGCCTTTATCAAGCCCCTGCGTATCCAGTGACATCAGCTCATTGATCCAGAATACTTCCGGATGATCCATGCAGTAGATATCTATGATCTGTACCAGCCGGCGCAATGATACATCCTCCGGTATGACAAAGACTTCCGGTGTCAGTTTCTGCACCTGCGCGTCCAGTGTATCGTATACCTGCCGCTCTGCATCATTCTGCAGCGTCTCATACCCGGCCATCCATACTTCAAATGCATCTGCCTGACGGCAGCCGCAAAGCCCCATCACAAGAAACAGTATGCATAAAAGATGCATGAATTTTCTCATTGATCCTCCTTCTGCCTGCGCAATGCCATATACATGGCTGTGAAAAAGAATACCGCAATCCCCAATGCAATCACGATGATCACTGCATTATGGTCCGCTATGCCGATCCATAGCAGCACGCCCGGAAACCCGAGAAAAAACAACAATACGATGCCTGCACATATATAACGCAGCCACCGGGGAAGCCGTCTTGACAAAGCGCCTTCCATCGCACTGTCCAATACCAGTTCAAATAACAATTCAGCCAGGAATTCCATATCTACAGTATACATCCTCTGACAAACCCGGTGCCCCAGGGCGGCAAATCTGCTACACTGACAGTATGGAACGGCTTCATGCAGTATTTAACATTCCATTCATATTCGTCTTCCTGCTGATCTTATTCAGTCTTGTCTGTGTATCATCTGCACTGTTTTTTCATGTGACCAATGTACTGGTATGGGCAATACTCATCCTGATGTCCGTGTATACGGTCTGCCTGTGCATTTACTGGGCATACTGGTATCTGAAAAGCGGACATATCAAAAAGGATCTGGAACTATTGGATATTCTCAAGTCCAAATCCTATGCACTTGCTTTTTCGATGGAACTGAATCTGCTGTTGTCCCTCTACTACATCTATGTGTGGATCGCGCATCATTCCGTATGGTTCGGCTATGTTGCTCTCTTCTACGTATCCCTGACTGCAGCACGCTTTGTACTATTGCGTCAGTTCAGCATGCGTCCTTCCCTGCGCTCACAATACAAGACCTACGTAGGCATGGGCTATATCATGCTGGCAATGATGACAGCGCTGTTTTTCCTGTCCCTGCTGGCGGTCAATGCCGGCTATGTGGCAGAATACCCGGCCGGCACACTGTCCATCGTAACGATCTTCTCTCTGTATCTGATCATTACCGCTTTGCGCGGCTATATCCGCCACCGCCATTTCCGTTCCCCGCTTCTTTCCGCCTGCCAGCTGATTGCCATTGCCGGCGCCCTGCTTGGCATTTTGTCGATCCAGACGGTATGGCTGCCGATCCTTTCTTCCGATGCCGCAGATGTGCGTTCCATGAATATCTTTACCGGTGCCTCCATCTTCTGCATCATGATCTTCATGGCACTCAATATGATCATTCACGGCGGACGGGTGCTTGCCTTCGGCTTCGATGATGAAGGCAGCCGGATCGATACAGCCATCGTCAAAGACGATGAGATCTGCGAACTGGAGAGCTGAAAAAAAGATATGGCCGTCATGACCATATCTTTTTTAGCTTACTTGACTTCTGTCAGATCGGAGCCGAAATACTTGAGGGATAATTCCTTCAGTGTTCCATCTTCCCGCATTGCTTTCAGAGCATCATTGATCGCTGCACGCAGCGTATCATTGTCAGCTCCCTTGACCATCGGGATTGCATAGCCGGCTTCGCTTGGAAGTGTCGCAACGACTTTGATATTTGTCTCACCGGTCGTGACCTGATAGTCAACGATGGAAAGAGACGCATTGATCGTCGCATCCACCTGTCCGTTCAATACCATCTGCACGGTCTTGGCAAGATCGCTGACGCCGGAGACATCTGCGCCATACTGTGCGCCGATCTCTGCATAGGTGGAGCCGGTGGAGTTGGCTGTCTTCTTTCCCTTGAGATCTTCAAACGATTTGATCTCATTGTTGTCTGCGCGTACCACCAGGACGGTGTTGTCAAACAGATACGGATCGGAGAAGTCATACTGTGCCTTGCGGTCTTCTGTGACATCGACGCCATTGACGACCAGGTCATACTGTCCGGAGTCCATTCCCATGAACAGACCTTCCCATGCGCCTTCCTTGAATTCCACATCGACACCGAGATGCTTTGCAATGTTCTGAGATACTTCCACATCAAAGCCGATCAGTTCATCCGTCTTTGCATCATGGTAGCAGAACGGCTGCCATACGCCTTCCAGACCGATCACCAGTTTACCGGCATCTTTGATACGTGCAAGATGATCCTTGTCCTGAGCGGCGGATCCGCTGTTCGAGCAGGCACCAAGCGTCATCGCAAGGGCAATTGCAGCTGCTGCAGTAATTGATTTTTTCATTTGTTCCTCCTATCTGCTTATACATGCGGCGAATTCTCCAGACGGAGGAATTCGCGTGTTCGTTCTTCTTTTGGATGTTCAAATACTTCTCTGGACGGGCCCTGTTCCACGATCACGCCGTGTTCCATGAACAGCGTGCGGTTGGACACATTGCGGGCAAAGTCCATCTCATGCGTTACAACGATCATGGTCATGCCCGATTCTGCCAATTGACGCATGACGGCAAGCACTTCCCCGATCAGCTCCGGATCCAGCGCCGAAGTCGGTTCATCGAAATAGATGATCTCGGGATCACTGGCCAGTGCACGGGCAATGGCAACACGCTGCTGCTGTCCGCCGGACAACTGGCTTGGATAGCGGTCATGCCAAGCAGCCATGCCTACCTTTTCCAGCAGATCCATACCGATGGCACGTGCCTTTGCCTTGTCCATTTTACGGGCAACGGTCAGCCCCATCGTCACATTGTCGATCACATTCTTATTGGCAAACAGGTTATAGTTCTGAAAGACAAAACCTGTTTTCTGCCGTACAGCTGCGATCTCTTTCTTGGTCATATGCGCCAGATCATATTCATGTCCGCCGAATACCAGCGTTCCTTTGTCCGCTGTTTCAAGAAAGTTGATGCACCGCAGCAGCGTGGTCTTGCCGCTTCCGCTTGGACCAAGCACAGCAATGACATCGCCCTTTTCCACGGTCAGATCCAGTCCCTTCAGAATATGGCTGTCCCCGAATGACTTTTCGATTCCTCTTACTTCCAGTACTGCCATCTTATTTGCCTCCCTGTGCATCATAGTGACTCAGCTTCTTTTCACTCCATCTCTGCACCCATGTCAGAATCGTACAGAACATCAGATAGATGAAGGCAAGTTCCAGATACAGCGGCATGAATTTATACGTTCTTCCGGCAATCTGCATCGTTTTCTGGAACATCTCCGTCACCGTGATATTGGATGCCAGAGATGTATCCTTGACCATACCGATGAGACTGTTGAATAATGCCGGGAATGCCGAACGGAATGCCTGGGGCAGAACGATATGCATCATGATCTGCAGGAAGTTCATTCCACAGCAATATCCCGCTTCCAATTGTCCCTTGGAGACAGCTTCCAGTGATCCGCGGATCGTCTCTGCACAATATGCGCCTTCATTGATGCTGAAGACCAGCACGGCAGCGGCGAACGGCTGAATGGAGAAGCCGATGTTGTTCAATCCGAAGAAACCGATATACAGCTGTACCAATAACGGCGTACCGCGGATGATCCAGATATAGAAACGGCAGATCTGCTTCAATACCGGAATGTTGGCATATTGGATCAAAGCAACTGCCACGGCAATCACCATGGCAATGGCAAATGACAGAACCGTCAGCGGAATCGTCATCAGAAGCCCCGGTACCAGTATTTTTGTAAAAGACTCCAGTATGAGTTCCCACGTTTCAGCTGTCATATCATCCTCCATGACTCAAAATGCCAGAAAATAGTACATTTCTAACAGTAAACAATTCTGTTGATGACCAATGCGATAAATACTAGCGTTTCCGCTTGTATTGAATGTCAGTTAGCACCAAATGTCTCAAAATCCGCTCCATCTTAGGCCAGTGGTCTGCAGCACCTTTGACACGGAACAG
>JAFYHC010000118.1 GCA_017539385.1 Solobacterium sp.
AGCTTGCAATTCCGTGCGGAATCTTCAACATCAACGAGCCGATCATCTTCGGTATCCCGATGGTCATGAACCCGATCCTTGCTCTGCCGTTCTTCTTAGCACCGATGGCATCTGTAGCAGTTGGATACATCCTGACAGCAATCGGCATCTGCCCGAGATTCGGTGTAGACGCTCCGTGGACAACTCCGGCAGGTATCCTTGGATTCCTGGCATCCGGCGGTAAGCTGATGGGCGGTCTGTCTCAGCTGATCTCTCTTGCAGTTGCGACTCTGATCTACACACCGTTCGTCATCGCAGCGAACAACCAGGTTCAGGAAGCTTAACCCATGGGCCGTGAGGCAAAAAGAAAATTATCGAAAGAAGAACTGAAGGAAGAAAACAAGAAACTGCGCAAACAGATCGCAGCAGGTACATATACATCGGAAGATTCCGAGCGGATCGTAAAAAATCTGTCCACAAAGAATCTGATGGCATATGCACTGGCAGTTCTGCTTCCTCCGGTCGGCGTATGGTATATCTGGAAACATAAAGAAGAACTGTATATGCGGGAATCAACTTTATGGTTATGGACATTCGTGGCAGGTGTCATCTTTGTCCAGCATATCATCTATATATACCAGCATTTCATCGCAGGATGAGACGAAGGACTTTCGCACTGACGCGAAAGTCCTTTTTTTCAGCGTGTGCTGACAGTATAATGAAAAAGCATATTTGCAGAAGGAGGGAGTCATGAATCGTATTTTCCGGGAAGCAAATATACTATTGCCAAAGACAGAACATCCTGAAAAGTGGGCTGTGATCGCATGTGACCAGCATACATCCGAGCCAGGATACTGGGAAAAGGTGCGGGCAAACTGCACCGAAGCATATTCCGCACTGGATATGATATTGCCGGAAGCGTATCTGGAAGAAGACAATACGAAGAGAACAGAAGCGATCCACGCTGCCATGGAAGGCGCTTGGGAAGCGGATTGGTTCAAAGAATATACCGATGCATATATCTATGTAGAACGCACGCTGCATGATGGAAGAGTGCGCAGAGGAATCGTGGGATGCGTAGATCTGGAAGCGTATGACTATCATGATCATGCGGATACGGGAGTACGGGCAACGGAAAAGACCGTTGCCGAGCGTATTCCGCCCCGGCGCAGGATCCGCCAGGATGCATTGCTGGAACTGCCGCATGTGATCCTTCTTATGGATGATGACAAAGTCAGAATCCTGGATCAGATCGAAGCAGAAAAAGCGGATCTGCCGCTGCTGTATGATTTTGAACTGATGCTGGAAGGCGGACGGATCAAAGGCTATCTCATCGAAAACGAGCGGAAAGACCGTGTCAATGCGCTCATGGATGCGTACATGGAACAGCAGAAGCAGAAGTTTACAGACTGTGCACCATTATATTTTGCCAGCGGGGACGGCAACCATTCCCTGGCATCTGCCAAAGCTGCATATGAGAAGAAAAAGCGTCTGGATCCTTCCGTTGCAGAAGAAGGCCGCATGGAGCGGTATGCACTGGCGGAATTGGAAGACCTGCAGGATCCTGTACAGGAATTTGAACCGATCCACCGGGTCCTGTTCGATATCGATCCGGATGTACTGCAGCAGAGTCTTGATGCAGTGTGTGCAGCGGAAGGCATGCCATTTACACTGGTGATCGGGGATCGGGAAGAAGTGCGGTATCTGGATCCGAAGCTGGGAGATTATGAACTGGCAGTATTGCAGCCATTCCTGGATGCCTACTGCAGTACGTATGGCGGAACGATGGATTACATCCATGGGGAAGACGCTGCACGGGCACTTGCTTCTAAGCCGGGCAGTGCTGCGATCCTGCTGAAGCCATTGTCCAAAGACGGCTTTTTCCGCAATATTGCACGCAACGGTGTGTATCCGCGCAAGACGTTCTCCATCGGTGAAGCGGAAGAAAAGCGCTATTACATGGAAGCACGGCGAATTCGCTAGCCATGTAACAGGTGTTGGTTTTCTTTCCGAAATACAGTAAAATAGCCATTGCAAAATGACTGGCAGAAAGGAATTACTATGCAGGAAGTATTAAAAATAGAAGGCGGACATGTATTGGAAGGCGAAGTAATGATCTCCGGATCCAAAAATGCGACCGTCGCACTGATCCCTGCGGCTGTACTGGCAAACGGACCGGTCACTATCGTCGGTGTGCCGGATATTGCGGACGTTGAAAATCTGGCAGTGATCCTGCGTCTGTTGAACGTAGATGTCATCCGGACATCAAAGGATCATCTGATCATTGATCCGCAGAATATGATCAATACGGATCTTCTGGATGATGCAGTATCCAAACTGCGTGCTTCGTACTATTTCATGGGTGCGCTGCTTGGAAAATTCGGACATGTCCGGATGAAGATGCCGGGCGGATGCCCGCTTGGGGAACGTCCGATCAATCTGCATCTGAAGGGATTTGAAGCCCTTGGTGCAACGGTTACAGCAGAAGCAGATGACAGTTATACGATCCATGCGGACCGTCTGGTCGGCACAAAGATCTTCATGGATATCTCTTCCGTCGGCGCTACCATCAATATCATGATGGCTGCAGCGTATGCACAGGGACGCACAACGATCGAAAATGCCGCAAGAGAACCGGAAATCATCGATGTCGCCACATTGCTGAATAAGATGGGTGCACGCATCCGCGGCGCCGGCACCAATGTCATTACGATCGACGGTGTAAAGAATCTGAACGGCTGTTTCCATGAGATCATTCCGGACCGGATCGAAGCCGGCACATATATCATCATCGCTGCTGCCATGGCAAAGAAGATGAAGATCAACAATATCATTCCCCAGCATCTGGATTCCCTGCTCTCGAAATTACGGGATATGGGCGTAAAGATGAATGTGGATGTGGATTCTGTTACGATCGAACGCTCGGAGCACCTGAAGGGTGTAGACATCACCACCAAGCCATATCCGGGATTTGCGACAGACCTGCAGCAGCCGCTGACAGCTCTTATGACACAGGCAAAAGGACGCAGTCATGTCGAAGATACCATCTATGCGGACCGCTTCCTGCATTGCGAAGAGCTGAAGCGGATGGGCGCAGACATCGAAGTATATAAGGGAGAGGCAGTGATCAACGGAACGACGCCTCTGCATGGTGCACACGTATCCGCTACGGACTTACGCTGCGGCGCAAGTCTTGTGATCGCTGCGTTAATGGCACAGGGTACCACCGAGATCGCCAATGTCTATCATATTGACAGAGGCTATGCGGAGATCGACCGCAAACTGACATCTCTTGGTGCAGTGGTCACACGCGAAACAATCGGCGATAGTAAGAAGTAAGCAAAGGACTGCAGGTGCAGCTCTTTCTTTTTGCAGTGTTCGAACATATATGCCTGTATAATGGATATGACGCGGAGGAGTGACATGCAGAAACAGATGGGACAGATCGTAAAATTTTCACTGACCGGTGTGATCTGCACGGTCATTGATTATGTATGCTACAGCATCTGTCTGCGCCTGGGCATCCCGTATTTATGGGCAGGTGTGATCGGCTTTGCGGTCAGCGTCACTGCCAACTACCTCCTCAGCATGCGCTATGTCTTTGTGCCTCGGGAAGACATGTCCAAAGAAAAACAGTTTGCCTTGTTTCTTGTCATGAGCGTGATTGGACTGGGCATCCATGAATGCATCTTGTGGCTGCTGGTGGAAGGCGTATACAAAGGCATGCGGATCCCGGTGCAGAAAGAGATCGTGGAACGGCTGGCAAAGCTCGCTGCTACAGCTGTCGTCATGGTCTATAACTATATTTCCCGGAAAGCGGTACTGGAAAAGAAAGACAGATGATCTGATTGCTCTGGTTGAACAAATAGATATCTGTCTTTTTTATTCAATATTTATCAATGATTACAGCCATTCATATGCATAGAACGAAACATCAGCGTCTGCATTAGTTCCATAATTCCTGATTGAGAAAGCGGTATTACTGTTTGCGTGAACGTCATTGACAAATGTTATTTCCGCATCAATTAATTCTCCGTTTTCATTCTTACAAAGAACTATGACAATAACTGAATCGTAATCTTCGTCACTGGAGTTCTTGATTTCTCCAACGAATTGATCGGAACGAATGGCTGTATTGACGATTTCTAATGGCTGGTACGGGCTGGGTGTACTTGTATTTTTACGATTGTAATCTTTGACATCCAATAGGGTGAAATCTACTGAAGCCGGCACTTCGTCAACTGAAAATGCCTGTGAGCCATAAACGAAATGCTGCCCTGGATAAATAATGCTTAGTATCTGATCCTCCGTGCCAAGAACAACACCATTTGCGTCTCTGGCTGTGATGCGGTATCCAGGAAGTTCTACAGCAACTGTATCGTTTGGATTGTAAAGATCTACAAAGTATTTCAGCCATTTTCCATCTTTTACGGTCCAACCTGATTCTGAGATTTCAAGCGGCTTGAAATCTGTTTGAGATGTTTTACCTGATTCATATATAGATGCGGGGATTTTTGAAGTGTCCCACTCTCCTTTGACAAGAGTGACAGTTCCTGTTTCGCCTTGTATTGTTACTGAGTAACTAAGTTTGCCGCCTTTATATGAAAACTCTTTTGACTCTGCGTTGGAAGCAAGAAGCCCGTTTCCGCTGTATGTATTTTCTGAAGTCCATGTATATTCGTCTGAACTGTCAGTAGGCTTTTCATATGTTCCGATCCAATATGTCCAAGGATCTTCATCACCCTCCATGATAAAAAATATGCCAATAGTGTTTTCCTTGATTTCAGCAACCATACGTGTTTCAGAACTCTTACCTTCCTGAATCCACAATCCAGTAAGATCTAAGGGCTCTTTTTGCTGCTCCGTTATGGGTGGATTTGCCTCTTCTGCCTTCTGGACGGAGTCCGAAACTGTGCTGGACCCGCATCCCATAACTGTGAATAGTGCAATAAGTGATAATAGAGATTTGTTTCTTTTCATAATTCCTCCCTTACTATCCGGCCTATTCTGTCATTTTGCGTTGCCTGTAACAATATGCAGAATGATTCGGATTATTCTACGTCTATATAGTAAGAAGGTCTGCTTACAAAAAAATGTACACAGCTTTAGCAGGATTGAACGCTAAGAATGAATTTTGCTTCCATTTTTTATGAAAGATTGAACGGGAATTGTACACTTATAGGTGTGAAGGTACCTGACATGGAAGATAAAGAGATTATCGATCTGTATTTTAAACGGGAAGAACAGGCGCTCAGAGAGACGGAAAACAAGTATGGGCAGTACTGTTTTACCGTGTCATACCGGATCCTGTATGAAAAAAGAGACAGTGAAGAGTGCGTCAGTGATACATGGCTGCAGGCATGGAATACCATTCCGCCGCAAAGGCCGTCTGTGCTGAAATATTATCTGGCAAAGATCACGCGCAATTTTGCGGTCAACCGGCTTCGTACGCGTACGCGGCAAAAGCGCGGCGGTGATGAAACAGAAGCGGCGCTTTCGGAACTGGAAGCGGTATTGAGCGATGGCAATGATCCCGAGAAGGAATATGACCGCAGGGAACTGGGCAGAGTGATCAACCGGTTTCTGAGCATGCAGAAGGCACGGGACAGGGACCTGTTTCTGCGCCGGTATTTCTATGCCGAAGCCGTCAAAGACATCGCAGAGCGCTATGGGATGCGCGAAAATGCGGTAAGTCTGCGTTTATTGCGGATGCGGGAAAAACTCAGGGAAACCCTGCAGAAAGAAGGATATCTATGAAACTGTATGAAGCAGTATTTGATGCGCTGTCGGACACGGACGAGCGCATGCTGGAACACAGCGAAAGAAAACCGTGTTCCTTCCTGGTGCGCATGGCACCGCTTGCCGGGGTATTGGTGCTGGTATTATGCATTGTGCTGATGCCGCCGCAGACTGCTATGGGAAACGCAGCCGGAGGGAAAGCCGAACACTCCGAAGCTGTGAGTGAACCGACTGCGGCGTCTGATACGACCAACCAATCAAATCTGCAGTATGAACTGTCCTATTCGCCAGATCTCTCAGCACGTCTTGAAGCAGGGGAAACGGTCAAAGTGCGCATCACGGCACAGGCCGGTGATCTGCGCAAAGAGGCAGAACGGCTGTATGCGATCCTGCAGAAAGCCGGTATTTCCGTGGAAATACACGGAAACAGCTGTATTGCGTTATTAAATCAGAAAGATGTCGAACGGATCGCATGGCCGGATGATACGCCATGGATGCTGGAAGACGCAAAGGAGATGCAATGAAACAGAGAAAGATCGCTGTCATCCTGGCAGGATTACTGCTGCTGGCAGGATGCGGAAACAGCATAAAAAATGAATATGGCACATACATGGCGGCACCGGAAGCGGCTTCCGGCGGTGCAGCCAATGAGGCAGATACCGCTGCGTATGATTACGATGCAGAAAAAAATGCTGAAGTGACAGATGAAAAACTGGTTTATACTGCCGATGTCACGCTGCAGACAAGACAATACGATGACACGGTGGAAAAGCTCCATCAGGCAGTAAAAGACGCAAAGGGACTCATTGCACAGGAAAGCCAGTCGGTCGAAACCCATGGCAGCTACAAAGACGGGGACGGCCCAAAACATCTCTACATTACTATGCGCATTCCGGCCGAGGAATTCCAGGCATTCCTGCTGAAGCTGGATGATCTGGGAAATGTCATATCCCGCAATACCTATATGGAAAACATCACGCGGCAGTACAATGACAACTCCATTGAGATCGAAGCGCTGCAGAAGCAGGAAACGCGTCTATTGGAAATGATGGATGCGGCACAGACGATCGAAGATATGATCGCGGTAGAAACACGTCTGACGGAAGTGCAGAGAGACCTGAATATCCTGCTCAGCCATAAAAATGCCATGGATACGGATATTGCCTATTCCACTGTATCGATGCAGGTCAATGAAGTCCGGGAGTATACCGAAGTCCACGATGACTTCCTGGGACGGCTTGGCGAAGGCTTCGTCGGCGGCTGGAAGAGCTTCCTGCGTACCGGGGAAGATGCACTGATCGGACTGCTGTATCTCAGCCCATACATCCTGCTGGTGCTGGCTGTGGTGCTGTTAGTGAAAAAGACGGGATGGCGCATCACTCTGCCAAAGCGCAGAAAACGCGATGATGCATCGTAAAACGCAGGAATTTCCTTGCATTCCAAACAAAGCATATGTTAGTATAAATGAGCACTTTCTTTAGACACGCACAGAGGTCTAAGGCAGAAGGGAGAGAAAGAAATGAAGAACAATATCCATCCGAAGTACTACAAGGCTAAGGTTATCTGCACAAGCTGCGGTTCTGAATTCGAAACAGGTTCCACTGTAAAAGAAATCAAAGTTGATACCTGCTCGAACTGCCATCCGTTCTTTACAGGACGTCAGAGATTCGCACAGGCACAGGGTCGTGTAGAAAAGTTCAACAGAAAATACGGACTCAAGTAAAAAAGGTCAGACAAAGACCTTTTTTCTTATGGTAAAGTATAAGAGTACATATACCGACTATATATAATAATCGAACAATATAATTCATAAGTCAGGAGGCACAGTATGTCTGAAAATAGCTACAGTGAACATCTTCAGAGTATCCTTGCAAAGTATGAAGAAAAAGCCGACAACGGCGAAGAGATCTCCATGGAGGAGGTACGAAAGGAAGCAGAAAAAGAAGGACTGAGCGATGAAGAGATTGAAAAGCTTTTTGATGTGCTCGAAGAATCGCTGCTTCTGACTGCTGAAGAAGACAGCACGGATGATGAAGACTACTATGAGGATGAGGAAGAGGAAGAACACCACGAAGAGGAAGTGTATATTCCTTCCACGGATACCAGCAAGGGCGGCGGTGCGTCCGATGCGGTAAAGCAGTATCTGAAAGAGATCGGCAGCTATCCGCTCCTCACCAAGGAAGAAGAGATCGAAACGGCGAAGAAAGTCGCAGAAGGGGATCCGGAAGCGAAGCAGAAGATGATCATCAGTAATCTGAGGCTTGTGGTATCTGTGGCGAAGAACTATACGAACCGGGGATTGAATCTTCTGGATCTGATCCAGGAAGGAAATATCGGTCTGATCCGTGCAGTAGAGAAATTTGACTATACGAAGGGAAATCGTTTCAGTACGTATGCGACATGGTGGATCCGTCAGGCAGTCAACCGTGCCATTGCGGAACATTCCCGTGATATCCGTCTGCCGGTGCATCTGAATGAAGAGATCACAAAGATCAACCGGGCACGGAAGAATCTGACCCAGGAACTGAACCGGGAACCGACCTATGAAGAGATTGCCAAGCGCACCGGTCTTGCCAAAGAGAGAGTGGAAGAGATCGACCGTGTCAATGTGTCGACAGTATCGCTTGACAATACGACGAGTGACGATGATAATGCCTCTACAGTGAGTGATTTTATTCCGGATGACAATGCGATCGATCCGGCACGGTATGCCAAGGACAACGTGCTGAAAGAGCAGATCGATAAAGTGCTGAAGGAACTGCCGGCCCGGGAGGAAAAGATCATCCGGATGCGCTATGGACTGGATGGCGGCGAACCAAAGACATTGCAGGTCGTTGGGGAAGAATGCCATGTCACAAGAGAGCGGATCCGTCAGATCGAAGCCAAGGCGATCCGCCGGCTTCATCACATCCTGGCCAATAAACAGGAGTTCAAAGACCTGAAAGACTAAGGAGGGACCCATTATGGACGCGGTAAGAACAAAACTTGCCGAGATCGAGAAAGAATATGAGTCGATCAACGAAAAACTGATGCAGGAAGATATCGTCTCCGATCCGAAAGCACTGACGCGTTTATCCAAGGAACAGGCACGTCTCAGCGCACCGGTAGAGGCGTACCGCAGACTGAAAGAACTGGATGACCGCATTGAGCAGGCGCATCAGCTGGCAGAAGAAGAGGATGCAGAAATGAAGGAAATGGCAGAAGCCGAACTGGAAGAATGTATTCCGGAACGGGAAGAACTGCTGGTCCATATCCAGAAGCTGCTCATTCCGAAAGATCCGGACGATGACCATGATGTGATCATGGAGATCCGGGGCGGTGCCGGCGGTGATGAAGGCAATATCTTTGCCGGAGACCTGTACCGCATGTATACAAAGTTTGCGGAAAGCAAAGGCTGGCGCATCCAGGTCATGGAAGCGTCCATCAGTGAAGCAGGCGGCTTTTCCCAGATCATTTTCTCGATCAAGG
Source organism: Solobacterium sp. (assembly GCA_017539385.1). Taxonomy (GTDB): domain Bacteria; phylum Bacillota_I; class Bacilli_A; order Erysipelotrichales; family Erysipelotrichaceae; genus Bulleidia. The sequence goes on from JAFYHC010000118.1 coordinate 9,187, forward strand.
GAAATGAGGTCTACGGACAGCTGAAGTATGAATCCGGTGTACATCGTGTACAGCGGGTGCCCAAGACCGAAGCCCAGGGCCGCATCCATACCTCGACCGCAACGGTATTGTGTCAGCCGGAAGCGGAAGAAGCCGATATTGAGATCGATGAGAAAGACCTGACGATCGAAACACACCGTGCCTCCGGAGCAGGCGGCCAGCATATCAATAAGACCGACAGTGCAGTGCGCATCGTGCATCTGCCGACCGGAATCACGGTCAACTGCCAGGAAGGACGCAGCCAGATCGAAAACCGTGAGACAGCCATGCGTTTGATCCGTGCCCGTGTATATGAGGAATACCGCCGCATCCGTGAGGAAGAAGAAGGAAAGATCCGCCGTGCCAAGATCGGTACAGGAGACCGTTCCGAAAAGATCCGGACGTACAACTATCCGCAGAACCGTGTGACCGACCACCGTATCGGACTGACGATCACACAGCTGGATCGGATCATGGAAGGCAAGCTGGACGGCATCATTGACGGACTGCTGGCAGAAGAAGAGCGCAGAAAGCTCGAGGAGACAAAACTGTGATATTCTCCGAGACCGTGCGCAGATATGAACGGCTGTGCGAAGAAAATGATGTGCCGGCAGAAACTGTCATGGCATATCTTGTAGAACTGAGCCAGAGAGAACGGTATGACCTGTATGTACACTTTGAAGAGGACATGCCGCAGGACCTGGCTCTTGAGTTTGAAAAGGGAATGCAGCGGATCCTGAACCAGGAACCGATGTCCCATGTACTGGGATATTCATGGTTCTATGGATATAAGATGGAAGTCAATCCGGATGTATTGATCCCAAGAGTGGAAACAGAAGAACTGTGTGCACAGATCCTGGCCAGAATGGATGAGATCTTCCCGGATGCGGAAACGATCGAAACAGCAGACATCGGCACCGGCAGCGGTGCAATTGCCATTACATTGGTAAAGGAAGAGCCCAAGGTGCATATGACCGCAACAGATATCAGCGAAGAAGCGCTTGTAACCGCAAGACGCAACGCTGCTGTCAATGAAGCAGACATCGAATTCATGTGCGGAGACATGGTGAAGCCATTGATCGAAGCCGGAAAGAAGCTGGATGTACTGGTGTCCAATCCGCCCTATATCCCTGCGGAAGAACAGATGGAACGGTCGGTCGTGGACTTTGAACCGCATGTGGCGCTGTTTGGCGGCAGTGACGGTCTGAAATTCTACCGTCAGATCTTCCGGGACTGTCAGGCAGTCTTAAAAGAAAAAGCATTCATGGCATTCGAAATGGGCTGGGATCAGCGTGAAGCCATGAGCAGGCTGGTGGAAGAAATGCTTCCGTCGGCGAACTATGAGATCCTGAAGGATATGAACGGGAAAGACCGCATGCTGTTTGTATACTTCGGATGCAAAGGAGCGTAAACGATGCGTCTCAAAGAAGCACTGATCGAAACACGCGGCGCAGAATGGATCAAGGCGACCGCAGAAAGCGGGGGACTCAGCAGCGAAGGGGAATTATCCGCAATTGCTGAGCAGACAGCAGAATTGCTGCTGCGGCCGGATGTGCTGCAGGAGCGCATGATCACCCTGCATGATGAAGATATTGAATTCCTGCACTATGTCATGCGCAATGGCGGAAGTGTGCTGCCGGTGAAGGCAAATTATGCGTCGGCGGACCGTCTGCGCAATATTGATATTGCTTTTGTACGCAGAGGATCTCTGGTCATGGAACTGGCAGAGGAAGTCCCTGCAGCGTATGCTGCGATCGATACGCCGGAATTCCATGCTTTGCGGCAGAAGTGCTCATGGCTGCTGGATTGCCTGCGCTTATCTGCACAGATCCATGGCATCCTGAGCATTTCGGATCTTGGCACGATGTACCGGCGTCATCCGGACCGCGATGAACCGAACGAAGAGATCATGCTGTCACTTGCAAAACACGTCAAAGGACTGCCGGAGTGCCCCATGGAGCAGAAAGGCAGTGAGTGGATCGTCAAAGATCTTGGGGAACACGAAAAGAAGCTGCGTGTCCTGCATGAACAGGTCCCGGCCGGCATTCCGTCTTACAGTGAGATGAAGGACATCCTGCAGAGGGGCTATCCGTCCAAGGTAAAAGAATACCGGACACTGAAGAAATTCCTGATCAGGGAAACCTATGTGCGGGAAGATTATGCCGAGGCTGTTCTGGAGCTGATCTGGAAACTGATTTCCAGCGGAAATACCTACAGTGAAGTGATGCAGATCCTGCATGGGCAGTCGATTCCGATCCCGGTGACAGCAGAAGACAAGATGAAGCCATTGCTGGCTGATGCGTGGGATAACACACGTATGTTATTATGCAACGGACATACACCGAAGGATGTTCTGCGCGGACAGAGAGATATATTCTTGGGCAACTGAGGACAGTGCAGAATTCAGATTACGGAACTTGTTTTATGGAAATGTTTGGGATACTATGTTATAGTCTCTGAACAGACTGAGGTAGTATCTTATGAAACTGAGAAGCGATTTCTTACAAAGGAACAGATATACAGATGGTGTGCCCCTGCATATCAAAGCAATGCACAGCATGGAATGTATCTTGTATTCCCTGGGGTTTTTGCTTCTTTTTTCTTGTCCTGTCCATGCGTATATTGACCCGTCCGTCATGACCTATGCGATCCAGGCGGTAGCCGGCATTGCCATTGCATCCGGTACATTCGTAGGACTGTTATGGCGGAGAATGCGCCGTAAAATCATCGGCAGTCATGCACCGCAGGAAAGCAAATACAAAGAAACAGAAAACGACGAACTGCTGTATACCGAAAAGGATGTGCCGTATGAGATCATGAAGCGCTCCGTAGAACATGAGCGGCTCGCTGCAGAAAGCGGAAAAGGCCGTCCGGCTCACAAACTGAGCTGGTCAGAGCGGCTTGGTGATATCGTTCCGATCGCATTAATGCTGGTGGTGACATTCGGTGTATTCATTCCGTCTTCGCTGTATCTGGGCAATGTCAATGAGTTCATCTTTGACTATATGAAAGATGTATTACCGCTTCTGTTAGGCGTATCCTGCATTGTCTTTACAGCAATTGAACTGCTGGTATCGATCTTCCCGGGACGTCTGTATCTGATCCTGTCATCACTGGTATTCAGTCTGGGACTGGGATTCTATATTCAGGGAAACTTCATGAACCCTAAATTTGCAATCCTGAACGGTACAGAAATGGACTGGAGTTCCTTTGCATCGTATACGACGACCGGTACGATCGTATGGGCGCTGGTCTTCATTATTCCGCTGGTACTGGTACTGTGGAAGACAAAGGCAGCACGTGCTGCCCGTACCGGTGTCAGCCTGTTCCTTGCGGCTGTACAGATCGTGTCATTGTTCTACATGGATGTAAATACAAAGAAAGATATCGCTTCTGACGTATTTGTTACAAAAGTCGGTGAATGGGATCTGTCCAAAAACAACAACACAGTCGTATTTATCGTCGATACGCTGGATGCACGCTGGATGGAAGACTATATCATGTCTGATCCGGTCTATTCCGGATATGTAAAGGACTTTACCTTCTACAATGACTGCGTCGGCGGCGGAGCTCCGACGATCATGGGCGTGCCGCTTCTGTTGACGGGGCGTAATTATATGTCGGATCGGATGCGTGGTACATATTATCAGGAAGCCTATGAAGCTTCGCATCTGTTCCGTGATATTGCCAATGCAGGCAAAAAGACAAAGCTGTTTACCAGCTATGAATATATCAGCTACGCTGATCTGGAATATGTTGAGAATGTAGAGCCGGAGAACAATCTTGTCATTGGTGATACGCTCGGCTTTATCCAGCAGATCTATAAACTGACATCGTTCTATGCAATGCCGATGCAGTTAAAGGAAAACTTCTGGCTCCATGACAGTTCGACCTTTAATAAGATGGCCGCAAGTGTCGCAAACAAAGACCCGATGTTTACACTGGATGATCCGCAGATGCGTCAGGATCTGGACAGTTCCGGTGTAGATGCCGATCTGGATGAAGATCTGTTTGTGATGTATCACATGTTTGGTGCCCATGGACCCGCACGTATGAATGAAAAGGGAGAACGGGTACCGGACAGTTTTGAAGAAGCAGATATCATTGCCCAGATCAAAGGCAGCTTCAACATTATCAACGATGTCATGAACCAGATGAAAGCACTCGGTGTATATGACAACAGTACGTTCATCATCATGGCTGACCACGGCGGCGTGGAACTGTATCAGAATCCGGCTGTACTGATCAAGAAAGCCGGTGAAACACATGATGCCATGCAGGTCAGCGATGCTCCAATCACCTTCCAGAATGTCCGTGCTACGATCGCAGATGCAATGCTGAGCGATGAGCAGCAGACAGAGGAATATGGCAAGCGTGCGGATGAAGTAACGATGGAAGACAACCAGGAACGTCTTCATACAGCTACCCGTGTACTGGGTGTTCAGTACTATCCGGACGATCCGTATGTAACGACAAAGGAATTCTCTGTCTATAAATTCCATGGAAAGGCAAGAGACCTGGATCAGGTGGAAGTCCTTCCCATTGAGCGCTTCTACGGCGAACATGAATAATCACAAGTCTGTATCAACATACAGACTTTTTTGATGCTGTGAAAGAATCACACAGGAATGTGATAGAATAATACAGATAAACAAGGAGTGTTTATGATTAAGACAGATCAGACCAGAGACTTTGCACTGCTGGTATGCAATGCAGTACTGCTGGTCATTGATACATTATGGTTCCAGTTTATCTGGTACCACTTCTATGCGCAGTCCGTATATATACCGTTCTTTCTGAAGGGTAATATCGCCGTTGTCCTCGTATTTACCGTTGTATATGCATTGTTTGCACAACTGTACGGGGGATTTGATCTGAAGGCCAATACAGCATCGGAACTGCTGTATTCGCATGCGATTGCGACAGTGATGAGCGGTTTTACGCTGTATATCATCATCTGGCTGCTGATCCGCTATCTTCCGGCCATTCCGCCGATTTTGCTGCTGATGGCGCTGCTGGTGCTTTCTGCGGCATCATGGGCAAAGCCTGCCAATCTCATCATGCGCAGGATCTATCCGCCGGCACGCACTGTGATCATTTACGATAACAAGGCAGCGTATCGGAAAGGCGATGCGATCACCAAGTGGGCAGACTGGAAATTCCGTGTCGCAAATGAGATCCGGGCAACCGAGGGCTATGATGCAGTGATCCGCTGTATTGAAGAAAGCAAGGCAGAAGCCGTCATGCTGTGCGGCATTCATTCCAGCCAGCGCAATGATATTCTGAAATACTGCATCTCGAATGGCATCTATGTGTATATCCGTCCGAATATCGGTGATTATATCGTCAATTCGTCCAAGCAATTGCAGATGGCATCCCTGCCGGTCATGTTATGCCAGAGGGCATCGGTATCTCTTGGGTATGCTTTAGTAAAACGTATCTTTGATATCGTATTTGCATTGACGCTGATGATCGTACTGAGTCCGATCCTGTTGATTACAGCGATCCTGATCAAGTCGTATGACGGCGGACCGGCACTGTATTCCCAGCAGCGCATGACCAAGGACGGCAAATGCTTTAAGATCTACAAATTCCGCTCCATGCGCGTGAATGCAGAAAAAGACGGTGTTGCGCGTCTTGCTTCGGAGCACGATGACCGCATCACACCGGTCGGCAAATTCATCCGTGCTACGCGTCTGGATGAACTGCCGCAGATGATCAATATCCTCAAAGGGGATATGTCCGTTGTCGGTCCGCGTCCGGAGCGTCCGGAGATCGCTGAGCAGTATGAACAGACCATGCCGGAATTCTCTTTGCGTCTGCAGGTAAAAGCAGGACTGACCGGCTATGCACAGATCCATGGCAAGTACAATACCAGTCCGTATGACAAACTGCAGATGGACCTGATGTATATCGCCAAGCAGTCCATTGCGACTGACTTCCGCATTATCCTTGGAACGATCAAAGTCATCTTCATGCCGGAGAGCACAGAAGGCATCTCCGAAGGCGAAGTGACGGCAGATGAAGGCACAGACGACAGCTGGTAAGAAGGAGGACGCTATGCTTTACGGTGCAATCGAAACAGGCGGCACAAAGATGGTATGTGCCATCGGCAATGAACACGGAGAGATCCTGGAACAGATTTCCATTCCGACAACAACACCGGAAGAAACCATGCCGCTTGTGACGGGATGGTTCAAAGACAAGGACATTCAGGCAGTCGGTATTGCCAGCTTTGGTCCGGTGGATCTCAACCGGAATTCCAAAACATACGGCTATATCACTTCGACTCCCAAACCAGGCTGGGGATTCTTTGATCTGGTCGGTACTGTGCAGAAGGAATTGCATGTACCGGTAGGATTCGATACCGATGTCAACGGATCTTTGCTGGGTGAGATGACATACGGCTGTGCCAGAGGACTGACTGATGCGGTATATCTGACCATTGGAACAGGCATCGGCGCCGGCATCATGACAAATGGAAAACTGCTCCATGGCATGCTGCATCCGGAAGCCGGACATATTCCCATGGCGGTTCACAAAGATGATACCTATACCGGCAAATGCCCGTACCATAAGACATGCTTCGAAGGCATGGCCGCAGGACCTGCGATCGAAGAGCGCTGGGGACAGCCGGGAAAGAAACTGCGTGATCGCAAAGAAGTCTGGGAGCTGGAAGCGTATTATATTGCACAGGCATTAACGTCTTATATCATGATCCTGTCCCCGCAGAAGATCATTCTCGGCGGCGGTGTCATGCACCAGGAAGCACTGTTCCCGTTGATCCGAAAAAATGTTGCAGAGATGCTCAATGGGTATCTGCGCACAAAGGAACTGGAAGATCTGGATTCCTACATCGTACCGGCAAGTCTGAACGATGATCAGGGCATCATGGGGTGCATCAAACTGGCGATCGACGCTGCTGCATAAACAATTACGAAGGTCATACAAAGACCTTCTTTTTTGTTGGAAACGCAACTACAGAAAGAAAACAGTTCCGGCAAAAATTGCTATGTAATCCCGGTGTGATATTGTCCTATAATAACTAGTACATTAACAGAGGGAGTACTGCGATGAAGGGGATCGTAAAAAGTATTCTGTGCATTGTACTGATCATGCACAACTGTCTTTTCCTGCGGGCGGAAGAGCCGCAGGAAATCATTACCGGGGAAATGCCGGCAGAAGAAACACCGCTTCCGGAAGAAAATACGGAAGAGGAACCAGAGGAAGAGATACCGGCAGAAGATGTAATTGAAGAAGCGGAAGAACCGGCAGAAGAAAACGAAGAGCCTGCACCGGAAGAAACACCGATGCCGGAAGAGACACCAGAGCCGGATCCAACGCCGGAACCAACACCAGAGCCGACACCGGAACCTACACCGGAGCCGGAAGAACAGACATATCTGGAAAGTGCACCGCAGGGGGCAGTGCAGTTTGTTCATAACATGTATACCGCGATACTGCATCGTGAGCCGGATGAAGCAGGCTGGGAGACATGGGTCAGGAAACTGGCAGGCGGTTCCACCGCAGCCGATGTCATTCTGCAGTTTACCAACAGTGTGGAATTCCAGAATTCCATCGCTGACCCATATGCACTGGCA
>JAFYHC010000015.1 GCA_017539385.1 Solobacterium sp.
GTCTGCTTTCTTTAGCAGACCACTATCAGCTAGTACATAGTTATTGAATTTCGAACCGCCGTATACCGAACGGTACGTACGGTGGTGTGAGAGGTCGGAAATAAATAGGAGGAAACCTATTTATTTCCTCCTACTCGATTTGCTTCATAGGAATAGATGCAGCCGCAATAGTCCTGACGGTAGAAGCCATACTGATCCGACAATTCACGGGAGCGTTCCTGTCCGCCGCCTTTTTTGAAATCACTGCAGAAGTAGCGTACCGAGGGATACAGATGGGAAAGGGCAATGCCGATCTCATTCATCTTCTGGCTGTCTTTCTGACGGGAAATGGACATGACAGTGGTAAAGAAATCATAGCCGTGCTCTGCTGCATAGGCATAGGCTTCCTTCATCCGTACGGTATAGCAGTAGAAACAGCGTCCAAATCCTTCCGGATCATCCTTCATGGGTGCCAAGCGTGCCGTATAGGCTTCGTTATCATAGGGGACAACGATCAAGTGCACATTTCTGCCGAATGCATCAATGTAGCGCCGTACTTCGCCAAGACGGCGTTCATATTCTTCTTTCGGATAGATGTTGGAGTTATTGTAGAAGATCGTGACATCAAAGTGCTCTGCCAGGAATTCGATTGGCCAGGATGCACATACCGCACAGCAGGCATGCACCAGGATCTTTGGCCGGCGGTCTTTGAATTCCTCATGGATCTTTTCCAGCTGCTGCAGGGAAGCTTTGTAGTAATTCGTCTTTCTGCTGCTGTGGCGTAAGCGCAGAACAGTTTCAATATCGTGCTTATTCATTGGTAATGAACATGCAGTCGCCGAAGGAGAAGAAGCGGTACTTCTTTTCCACGGCATCCCGGTATGCCGCAAGAACGGCATCATAGCCGGCAAAGGATGTGATCATCATGAGCAGGGTGGACTTGGGCAGATGGAAGTTGGTCAGGATGCAGTCGGCGGTATGCCACTTATATCCCGGATAGATAAACAGGGTCGTTTCCCCGGTACATGCTTCAAAATGTCCAAACCGGTTATATACCGATTCCAGTGTGCGCACGGATGTCGTGCCGACCGCAATGATGCGTCTTCCTTCTGCTTTGGCGAGGTTGAGACGCTCTGCGGTATGTTCATCCATCTCATAGTATTCACTGTGCATGACATGGTCTTTGACACGGTCGGTATCCATCGGCCGGAAGGTGCCAAGTCCTACATGCAGGGTGACATCCAGGATCTCTACGCCCTTGTCACGCAGTGCCTGGAAGACTTCCGGGGTAAAATGCAGACCTGCTGTCGGTGCTGCAGCGGAGCCGCGCACTTTGGCATACACGGTCTGGTAGCGCTCCGGATCATCCAGTTTTTCACGGATATACGGGGGAAGCGGTACATTGCCCAGCTGGTCCAGGATCTCTTCAAAGATCCCGTCATACAGCATCTGCATATTCCGCAGTCCCTTATCGCCAATGCCCACGCATTTTGCTTTTAATTCACCATTGTGGAAGGAAATCACTGTTCCCATCTTGATGACTCGGGCATTGCCAGCCAGGCACTCCCATACATCGTTTTCCATGCGCTTCAGCAGCAATAACTCCACATGGGCGCCGGTCTCTTCCTTTGTGCCGAACAGACGCGCCGGAATGACGCGTGTATTATTGCGCACCAGGACATCGCCTTTGCGCAGATAGTCGGTAATATCGTAGAAATGCCGGTCTTCCCGGCTGCCATCTTTTTTGTGCAGAACCATCATACGGCTTGTGCTGCGTCCGGTGAGCGGTGTCTGTGCGATCAGCTCCTGGGGCAGTTCATAATCAAAATCATCGGTTCTCAGATCGTTCAGATCCATGATCAAAATCCTCTTTCATCAAATTTCATGGCCGCCAGTGTTTCATTCTTGAAGTCATTGAAACGGTCATTCCGGATGGCTTCACGCACATCCTCCATCAGCTTCAATAAGAAGCGGATATTATGGATCGACATCAGCCGGCTGCCAAAGCCTTCCTTTGCCCGCAGCAGGTGATTGATATAGGCTCTTGAATAGCCTTTGCATGTATAGCAGTCACACTTTGGATCAAGCGGTGAGAAGTCCTCTTTGTAGCGGGCTTTGGTGATGCCGATGCGTCCTTCGCTGGTCATGGCATTTCCATGGCGGGCAAGCCGTGTCGGCAATACACAGTCGCACATATCGATATTCAGCGAGACAGCTTCCAGCAGGTCATTGACGGCACCGACACCCATCAGATAGCGCGGCTTGTTGAGGGGCAGTTTCTCTTGCGACCACTTGACCATGCGTACCATCGTTTCCTTGTCTTCACCGACGCTTGTGCCGCCGATCGCATAGCCGGCAAAGTCCATTTCCACCAGCTTCTCTGCGCAGTATGTACGCAGATCTTCATAGTCGCCGCCCTGTACGATGCCGAAGATCGCCTGTTCATCCGGACGCTTGTTTGCGTTTTTTCCGCGCTCTGCCCAGCGGAGCGTGCGCTCCATGCTTGCCTTTGCATATTCATACGACGCCGGATAGGGGATGCACTCATCAAAGGACATCATGATATCCGCTCCGATCGCATTCTGTATTTCAATAGATTTTTCCGGGGACAGAAACAGCTTATCGCCATTGCGCAGATTCTTGAAGGCAACGCCTTCTTCCGTGATCTTGCGTGTATCCGCCAGGGAGAAGACCTGGAAGCCGCCGCTGTCTGTCAGCATCGGTCCGTTATACTGCATGAACTTCTGTACGCCGCCTGCCTTTGCTACGATATCTTCACCTGGCATCAGCCACAGATGATACGTATTGGCCAGAACAACGCCTGCACCCAGTGCATACAGTTCTTCAGGAGAAACAAATTTTACGGTAGCCTGTGTGCCGACCGGCATGAACATCGGTGTCTCCACGTCCCCGTGGGGTGTATGCAGAATACCGGTGCGGGCACCGGATTGTTTGCAGACGTGGGTTATTTCAAATGTTACGGGATGTTTCATATGTACCTCCTGTGCGAAAACAGCCTATATATCATAGCAGATTCAGCAAGCCGCGAGACACAAAATCAGCGCTGGTATATAATAGCACCATGAGATCACAGACTATCAAGATACGAAACCTGCCCCATGATCCGACCCGGGTCACCAAGACCGTCAATGTAAAGCCGGTGCTGCTGCTGTTGTTTTTACTGCTGCTGGGAGGGATCTTTCTGGCAATACGCGCCTATCTCCTGGTAGGCGGCATTTTTATTGCCGGCATCTCTCTGTTTGCACTGCTGGTCATGCCGGACCGCATCCTGTGCCAGTTTACCGATGAGTATCTGGTGCTTTACAACACAAGAGAAAAGGATGAGTGCAATCTGCTGTACTGGGATGAGATCGTCTCATGGCAGTATGAATGGCATCCTTCGGTGGATCTTCTGGTGATCCAGATGATCGATGGAAGCACGGAAACGCAGGAGATGTATTCCAAGCGCAGCATTGCCGGGATGATGCGCCGCTATATACCGGGCAAAGAGATCCGCTCCAGCCGGATCAGAAAGGGGAACGCATGAAGATCATGGATGAAGAAGCACTGGAAAAATGCCGCCGGCATATGGTCAGTGAACAGGAATACGATGACATGAGTCTGATCTTTGACATGTTTTCCGACAGCACCCGTCTGAAGATCATGAGCGCATTATTCGTCAGTGAACTGTGCGTGGGGGATCTTGCGGCTTTGCTGGAAATGAGCACAAGTGCCGTCAGCCACCAATTGGCTTCCCTGAAGAAAACCAAAATGGTGCGTACACGCAAGCGCGGCCGCATGGTGTATTACTCCATGGCTGACGATCATATCAAGAATATCTACCGTATGGCATATGAGCATATCCATGAATAAGGTCACTTCCATTGATTTTGAAACAGCCAACCGATATGGTGCCAGTGTCTGCGCTGTCGGCATTTCCGTCATGGAGGAAGGTGCGATCGGTGAAGGCTATTACACCCTGATCCGTCCCGATTCCTCGGTCGGCTGGTTTTCCCGCATGAACATCGCTGTTCACGGCATCAAACCGGAAGATACAGCAGATGCTCCGGAATTCAAAGATATTTATCCGGATCTCTGTAAGTATCTGGAAGACGGTCTTGTCTGTGCGCATAATGCGCGCTTTGACATGAACTGTCTGAAAGAAGCGTGCATCCTGTCCGGACGGCGCATTCCGTATGTCCGCTGGTTTGATACCGTGGAACTATCCCGCAAAATCTTCCCTGAGATGGCGCATCATCGTCTCAACGATATGTGCGATCTCTTATCCATTCCGTTAGATCACCACAACGCTGCCAGTGATGCCGAAGGCTGTCTTATGATCGTTGCCAATGTCATGGACATGACCGGCATCTATGACATCGAAGAATTACTGAAGAAATGCCATGTCCGCATTCATGAGTTATGAAAGGAAACACACCATGATCCGCTCGTTTGATGAGATCCGCTCTCTTGTTCTCTCCCGTCCCGGCACACGCCGCCTTGGCGTGATCGGCTCCCATGAGACCCATGCCCTGGAAGCCGCAGCCAAAGCCATGCAGGATGGCATCGTTGTCCCGATCCTGTTTGGAAAAAAAGAAGAAACCATTGAAAAGTGGGAAGCACTGCATACCGGTCTTCCCGTTCCTGAGATCGTTGACTGCAATACCGATGAAGAAATCGCAGAACGTGCCATCCGTGCTGCGCATGACGGCAAAGTGGACTGCCTGCTGAAGGGAAAAATCTATACGGCTGTCTTCCTGCGTGCTGTATTGAACAAAGAATGGGGACTGCGTACAGGCAGACAATTGTCCCATGTATTATTGATGCAGGTGCCTGCGTACCATAAGATGCTCTTTCTGAGCGATGCCGGCATGGTTCCTTATCCGGATCTCAATACCAAGAAAGACCTGATCGCCAATGCATCGGATGTATGCCATGCACTGGGCTATGAACAGCCAAAAGTTGCCGTGCTTGCATCGGTGGAACGCCTGAATCCGAAGATGCCGGAAACGGTCGATGCCCACGCATTGAAAGAAATGTATGAAAACAATGAAATCACCGGATGCATCGTCGAAGGTCCGATTTCCTTTGATCTTGCTGTATCGGAAGAAAGCGCATCGATCAAAGAATATGACAGCCCGGTGGCAGGGGATGCGGATGTTCTGATCGTACCGGAGATCACCACCGGCAACGTATTGTTTAAAGCACTTTCCTACTTTGCACAGATGACCATGGGCGGCATTATCGTCGGCGCATCCGTTCCGATCTCCATGATTTCCCGTGCTTCCAGCGGCACCGACAAATACAATTCCATCCTGGTAGCCGCTGCTGTTGCCAGCGCCCGCAAATAGCCGGCTCTGCAAATTTCCTGTAACGAAAGTCTGACAAATCTGTAACTATTTTCAATTTTGTGAAATCGGTTTACATTTATGCGGGCCCATACTATAATCGTGGTATTGACACAAGGGGTGTACTATGTCGGATTACTACAATAACGCTTTTTTCTGGCAGAAGCTGGATACACTGTTTCTCTCAAGCGGAGTAAAAGTTACAAGGAAGAAAGGGGATATACATCCTGTATTTCCGAATCTGATCTATCCGACCGATTATGGTCAGATGAAAGATACAAACGCTTCGTTCGGACATGGTGTCTCGGTATACTGCGGATCGGAATCCCGCAACCGAATCACCGGCATCGTCGTTGCCGTCGATATCCTTGCCAAGGAACTGGATGTCAAGGTACTGGCCGGATGCAATGAGCAGGAAGTAGAAGATGTTCTGCGTTTTCTGAACCAGACCGATTATCAGAAGACTGTCATGATCCGCCGCGGAAGCGTGATCCCTTCATGGGGTGTTACAGATAACTAAGCGGAATCGAAGCCGGAGTGATCCGGCTTTTCTTGTGCCGCAACAAAAAAACTGCCTCGTTTTGAGGCAGCTGGTTATCGGAAGGCAGGATCATCCCGGCCGGAGAAATTCAGCCGGAAATCGTCATCGGTACGCGTCTTCAGCAAACGCACGGCAAGCGCACATGCTTCGCCATACAGCATGGGGAAGGACTTGGTACTGGTCTCGTTGCGGCCAATCAGGGCATATTCCTTGCGGTCCAGATTCAGTGCGGATGCCTTGTCCTTGTGATCCAGGATCATGCCGGAGAAGGAATGCGGCATCTTTGCATAGGTCTCGATCGTATAGATCAGATTGTATTTGAAGGCACTTCCCGGCTTCAGTACACGGGTATAGAACGGACAGTCATAGATGGCTCTCTTCAGCCGATAGACCGGTACGCTCTTTCTGTATACGGCCGCCAGCATTTCGCTGTAAAGAACAGCCAGTTTCTTCGCCGATGCCTTATCTGTCTTCATATAGGAATAGACATCATACGACTGGATATCTCTGCCGCGCTGGTGCAGGAGCCATACATCGTATTCTGCTTCGATCGTGACATGTGCTTCGCCTTCGTGAATGCCGCTTTCTGCGTGGGCTTTGCGGGCAAAGGAACAGACAAGGGGATGCACGGTGGAATCGAGCGCATAATGGCAAAGATACCCGTAGAAGTAACTGCGCAGGTCATCGTCATTCATGCATCTGGCTTCAAAGAAGCGGATGACATCCCGTACATGTTCATCGTGCATCAGATCACCAAGCGGCTTCAAAGTGAGCTTTGGAATCGATGCACTGGAAAAGAACAGCATATCCGGTCCCTGGGAACCGAGATAGTACATTGGATAATTCGTGATCTGATCATGTATGTTCTGCGGCAGATGACGCAGGACATCTTTTGCAAATTCCACATGGGTGGTCGCTGCTGGCATAGTGGATACTCCTGATTCTTCATTCAAACAGGCACGTTCCGAGACGTACCATCGTACTGCCGCAGGCAAGCGCAATTGGATAGTCGCTGCTCATGCCCATCGACAGTGTTGTGACCTGTGTGCTTCCATAGCGTTCCTGCAGGGAAACAAACAGTTCATGTGCGTTTGTAAATACGGCCTGGATCCGCTTTGTATCTTCCGTATGAGGACCCATGACCATGATGCCGCAAAGACGCAGATGAGGCAGTTTCTTGCACGCATCAAAGAATGCAAAGGCATCTTCATACCGCATGCCGGTCTTGTTCGCATCTTCTTCGGCAAGATGGAATTCGGCAAGGATCCGCATCGTCTTATTCTGCCGGATGCATTCTTTTTCAATGCACTCTGCCAGGGCATAGGAATCCACCGACTGGATGCACTTCGCATACCGTACGGCATCGCGCACTTTGTTCTTCTGCAGATGACCGATCAGATGCCATTCAATGTCCTTCGGCAGAACTGCCGCTTTTTCTTTCAGCTCACTGACGCGGTTTTCCGCAAAAAGACGTTCTCCTGCTTCATAGTAGGATAGGATCTGCTCTGTTGTACGGTATTTGGAAACGATACAGAGAGATGCGTTATTTTGCAATGCGGCCTTCACGGCGAAATAGTTCGTATTCATTGTTAAATTATACAACGCCATAAGCCGTTCCTGTGTGAAAATGTTTGTTATCCCCCTGTGACAGCGCTGTTTTTTTACCATTGTATACTGCTGGTAACAGGAGGACACCATGAGCAGATCCTATCGCAAATATGCATACAAACCGGCAGGGAACAGACGGCGCAGTCTGAAGAAAGATCTGCACCGGATCTCCCGTACCAGACTGAAGCGGGATTTTGACCTGACTGACCGTACCTATGGAAAATACGATTCCGATCTTTCCTGGGAACTCAATGAGGGCAGACGCGCACCTGCCTACACCGACTATGTGCAGAAGCGCCGCGCACATGATCCAATGATATCCAATAAAAGACTGCGGAAAGAATATTACAAACAATACCGCATGAAATAACAAACGCACCAGACGAAAGAAAAATCCGCATCTTTGCATCGATGCGGAATCTTTTTATTTCCATCGTACGGGCGGCTCGGTACGCGGGCTGATCCAGTTTCTGCGGTTTAACAGCGGCAGGATCAGATCAAATACAGCGATGAGCCCCAGGATCTCCAGCGGCAGTAACAGTGTATTCTTGATCATGGAATTCGTGAAATAGAACAGATATCCCTTGGAATACAGCATTGCACTCCAGCACGATCCCATTAATACATTCACAACATAGTTATTCACTGCTTTTGCAAAGATCAGCTTTGGTATGGTGATCTTCTGCCGGTAGAGAAACAATGCATAGACAAGCGGACCGGCCATGGCACTGAGCGTATAGCCGAAGAAGAACGCTCCGGTCGGAAACAGCATGTATCCGACGATATCGCCGATGGCACCGGTGATCATGCCGGCAACCGGTCCAAGGATCGCACCGGCAACGGACATAAAGAGAAAGGACAGGGAAATGCGCAGGTTTTCAGCTACCGGAATAAAGATGCCGGATGTAGCTGTCTTTAATGCGACAAAGACAGCCATGAGAGCCAGATACTTGACGGAATGCATTTTCCTGTACGAAGAAAGGAAAAATTCTTTCATACATACCTCCTGACTCCACTCTGCGAAGCCGGGATGCATTCACAAAATGGGAGCCGGCAGACAACCGCAAGCGAAGCTTTTCGTCCGTGATTTTCCCGGATCACGGCACTTCACGCTGTCTGTCGGATATGCATAAAGTACCATACGCACACCTGTTGTCAAGATTAACGCATTACGTCGTTGTGTGCTAAGATAGCAGTGTTATGAAACTGATCGCAGAAGCAGAAAACAGAAAACAGGCAGAAAGGTATCTTTCCCATGGGGCAGACGAAGTCCTTGTACCGTTACAGGATGCGTGCTTCAGTGCGCTTTCGGGAGTGTCCATGGATGAGATCATTGCCATGCATAGAGATGGAATGCCGGTAACGGTATTGATGAACCGACTGGTACTTTCCGAAGATTTTGAAGCGATGGAAAGCCAGCTGCGTCAATTGCTGGAAGAAGGCATCAGCGTGACGCTGGCAGATCCGGGACTTGTGCGTACGGCTGTACGCAGCGGACATGGGAAACAGGTCATCTACCGTCCGGAAACACTTGCAGTCAGCGGGGATGATGTGCGCTGGTGGATGGAGAGGGGACTGCAGTCTGTCAGTATCTCCCCGTTATTGACGGAAGAAGAAACACTGCAGATCCTGCACAGCACAGACGGAGCAGAAGTTACCCTGCATGGCCATACGCTCTTAGGTGTTTCAAGAAGAAAACTATTGTCACTGTATGCAGGACAGGAAGGACTGCAGCAGCTTTCTTTTCGCAAAGATCTCTGTATCACAGAAGAAAAAAGGGACGGCCGGATGCCTGTCTATGAGAATGCATATGCAGCGATGGTATACAGCGATCATATCCTGGAATCCTTTGCAGAGATCCAGGGCTTTGCGGCTGCAGGTGCCGCAAGAGGACTGGTGCAGACGGCATATCTCGAGGAAGCGTATGTATGCGATACACTGCATCTGTACCGCGCACTGCTGGATGATCACGCCGCTGCAGAAGAAATGAATGCATATCGGCAGAAATATGCACATCTGCCGATGGAGGAGGGCTATTACCATGGCGGAACGATCCTGTAGGCGCAATAAGCCGGAACTGCTTGCACCGGCAGGGGATCTTGCCCGCTGCAAAACAGCGATCGATTTCGGCGCGGATGCCGTCTATATCGGCGGTCAGCACTACTCCCTGCGCTCGCGAGCATCCAACTTTACCGATGAAGATATCAAAGAGGCATGCGCCTATGCAAAGTCCCATGGGGCAGCCATCCATGTTACAGTGAATACGATCCCGCATGACGGGGATCTGGATGGTCTGTATGACTATCTGAAGCGTCTGGAAGAATATGGGGTAACAGCGGTCATTGCGGCTTCACCGACCGTGATGCGTCTTTGCCGCAAGGCAGCACCATCGCTGCAGATCCACTGCTCCACCCAGATGTCCGTAACAAATGCACAGGCAGCGCGCTTCCTGCAGGAAGAGCTGGATATTGACCGCGTTGTGCTGGCAAGAGAATGCACTTTGGAAGAAGTGCGTGCGATCGCTGCGGAATGCCCGGTGGATACCGAGGTATTCATCCATGGCGGCATGTGCGTGAATTATTCGGGACGGTGCACATTGTCCAACCGCATGACAAAGAGGGATGCCAACCGGGGCGGCTGTGCCCAGAGCTGCCGCTGGCAGTATCGTCTCTTTCAGGGGGAAGAAGAACTGACAGAGAACAGGGAATTCTTTACCATGGGTTCCAAAGACCTGTGTGCTGCAGCGTATATTCGTGATCTGATGGAGATCGGCGTTACATCGTTCAAGATCGAAGGACGCATGAAGACCGAATACTATGTTGCTTCGATCGTTTCGGCATACCGCCATCTGATCGATGCTCTGTGGCAGAAAGGCACACTGTCCGAAGAAGAATTCATCAGATACCGCAAAGAGATCCTGAAAGCCGAAAACCGGAATACGTGGGATGGCTTCTATCAGGGAGATGATGCGGGATCGCTCATTTTCCACGCCAACAGTGATGTTAATGTCAATCACGACTATCTCGGCCGTGTTGTGTCATATGAAAACGGATCTGCTGTCCTGTTAACACGCAATCCGTTTGAAAAAGGGGAAGAGATCGAAGTACTGTCCCCCAACAAAGAAAACCGGACATTCCGCATTGCATCGATGCGGAATGAAGACGGTGAATACCTGGATGTCTCACGGCATCCCATGAGAAAGATCACGATACAGGTGCCTTTTGCTGTATGCGAAGGGGATCTGTTCAGGAGGAACCGCATATGATCCTGGAAGGAAGTCTCTCCGTCAAGGCAGCTTTGCTGGCGGGACGGCGCACTGTTTCAAAGCTCTATGTCGATCAGAAGAAGGATGACAAAGATACTGCTTTTATCCTGCGTACGGCTTCCCGCAAACATATTCCCATCGTACGCCTCACCCGTGAAGAGATCGATGCCATGGCGCAGGGACGCACCCATGGCGGCATTCTTGCGGAAGCAGGGGAACGCAGACTGCAGACATTACGCGACAGCTTTGATTCTACGGATCCGTTCTTTGTGCTTGTGGAAGGCGTGGAGGACCCGTTCAACCTTGGCTATATGATGCGCACACTGTACAGTGCCGGCTGCGACGGCCTGTTATTGCGCAAAAGAAACTGGGATAATGCGGATGCGACGATCCTGCGTTCCAGTGCCGGAGCTTCGGAGTATCTCAATGTCATTATGAGCGAGGATCTGCCAAAAGATCTTCAATGGCTCAAAGAGCGCGGTGTGCGTCTTTTTGCGGCGATGCGCAAAGATGCAATGGTATATACCGCGGCGGATTACAGCGGGGGTATCCTGCTGGCCATCGGCGGCGAAATGCGCGGTCTTTCTTCCGGCGTATTAAAAGAGATCGATCAGAATATCTATATTCCGTATGCCAATGACTTCCGGGCCGCATTGAATGCGTCCAGTGCAGCAGCAGTCCTGGCGTATGAGGTCGTCCGGCAGAGGAGAAAGGATTAGAGATGGAAAAGATCACATCACTGCAGAATGCACGCGTCAAGGCATGGTGCAGACTGCGGCAGAAAAAAGAACGGGACGCCGCAGGGCTGTTTCTGGCGGATGGCGATCATCTGATCGAAGAAGCCAGAGCCGCCGGCATTCTTGAAACAGTCATCACCGATCGGGATACCATCTATGACGGGGCGGAGACGGTATGGGTCACAGAAGCCGTCATGCATAAGATCGGTGCAACGGTATCGACCGTGCATGCAATCGGCGTATGCCGGAAAAAAGAAACTTATCCGGCCTCCTGCAGACGTGTTCTTCTGCTGGACGGCATACAGGATCCCGGCAATCTCGGTACTCTGATACGCACTGCCCGCTCGTTCTCCTTTGACGCTGTGTTCTGTTCACGGGATACATGCGATCTCTATAACGAAAAAGCACTGCGTTCTACCCAGGGCGCAATGTTTCATATCCCGGTGCTGTATCGGGATCTTGCTTCATTGATCAAAGAACTGCAGCAGGATGGCGTTGTCGTATGCAGTGCTGCCCTCGATGCCTCCGTCCCGTTATCATCTCTGCAGGAAAGCGAAAAGATGGCAATCGTGCTCGGCAATGAAGGAAACGGGATCCGGGAAGCGATCCAGAAAGCAAGTGATGTCCGGGTGCGGATTGAAATGGACGGCTTTGAATCGCTCAATGTGGCAGTCGCCGGCGGAATTCTCATGCACCGCTTCCGCAGCCGCATATAAAAGTTCAGATAAAATTCACCCAGAATTCAGATAACACGGTTTCATACATAGTATGATGTGCACGTCAGATTCATCGAGTCCTGACAGTATATTCCTTTGAGCCAGGTAAATCAAAGGAGGGATAAGCTGCCGCTCCTTCCCCACACAGTGCGGCAGTTTTCTTTTGCTCTGGCAAAAGAAAACCGCATCGTTTTGATGATGCGGTTCTAATAATTATTGTTCTTTATCTTCGCTGACCGGAGCATCTGGTTCAGCCGGTGTTTCTTCCGGCATTTCCAGTGTGATCTCAGCCGGTGCAGGTGTTGACGCTTCTGGCGTCACTTCGACCGGTGCAGCTGCTTCGACTGGTGCAGCTGCTTCGACTGGTGCTGCCTGCGGCTTTTTTTGGAACAGGTCCTTCGGTCCAAGGGCAAAGAAAATCAATGCCGTACCGCACAGCGAAGCAATCACGCCAATCAGCAGAACGATGGAAATATTTGTGATATTCAGCAATTGTCCGCCGATCAGACTGGCTAAAAGGCCGCCCACAGTGACCGTTGCACCAAAGATCGCCTGTCCCTTGTTGCGGTCTTCTTCGGCAACACTCTGGTTGGCATAATAGACAGAACCCGGTACCAGTATCGCATAGCTGAACATCTGCAGGATCATGCTGCCGTACAGCACGTATGTATTCGGGCACAGCCAGATGGCAATATGCTTGACGCTGTAGGCGAAGGCCGCAAAGATCAGGATCTTCTTGATATCCACTTTCTTCAGAATCAGCGAGAACAGGAACATCGTCGGCAATTCTGCCATTGCCTGAATGAAGAGGGCAGTTCCCTGTACGCTTTCCACAGCACCATCCACTGCCGCAGCATTGCTGCCGATTACCTTGGCGACGACTTCTGCCGCAAATGTATTGATGATCATATGACAGAAATACAGCAGGATCATACCGATGACCGGCAGGATCAGATTGGAATACTTCTGGAAGAACTGTATATACGAAAGGGATGCTTTCTTTTCACCGGCCTGCTCATGCTGGACACGTTCCTCCAGTGCTGCATCCGGCTGCGGCATCAGCCGTACAAATACGAGGGTAATGATGGCAAATACCAGAATGTAAATGGGAAGAATGCCTTTGCCAAAACGCCCCCATAACTGTCCGAGCAGGGCAGAACCAACGGCATAGGCTGCAGAACCGATTCCACGTCCCAGTCCGTAGTTGATCGTCTGTCCGTCTTTCTCATAGATGAATGCCATGGAGTTTAAGAAAGGCATTCCGATCGATGCACTGGTGAAGCAGACAACGACAAGTGCGATCATCAATGCCGAAGAACTCGGCGCAAGCATCAGGAATACCGACAGCATGCCGGTCAGGACCATACTTAAGGAAATGAACATCTTTTCATCCAGACGCTCGGATTTGTCAATGATCGAACCAAAGACGGTCTGTCCGATGATGCCGCATACACTGATCACCGCAATGATGATGCCGACCGTACCGGAATCAAATCCGTTTTTTGTCAGGAAATTATAGGCATATCCGGCAGTGGCGCAGACCAGCATCAGATATGCCGCATTGACAAGTGCGTACTTCAGATTCAAATTCTTGTACTTCATATTCTTATTCCCCTTTTCTATTACTATAGCATTTTTGGACGTGTTTTTTGACATTCAAGCATTCAAAATGTAAGCGTATTCAAACAGTGTGAAAAACGTTATAATAATAGAAAACGGAGGACCAAATATCATGGATATGTATCTGGCGATGGATTTCGGCGGTACTTTTGTCAAGCACTGTCTGGTGGATGAAAACGGACAGATTTCAGAAAGAGGGCAGTTTCCTGCACCGCTGGGTTCAAAAGAAGAATTCGTACAGGCTGTTAAAACACTGTACGATACGGTTGCCGGAAAGGTAAAAGGCGTTGCGGTGTCCATGCCGGGTGTACTGGACAGTGAGAAAGGCTATGCCTATGCGGCCGGTGCATATTCTGGCATTCTGTCGCATACAAATATTTATGAGCTGCTGAAAGATACCGTGGATGTCCCGGTGAGTATTGAAAATGATGCCAAGGCAGCGATCCTTGCGGAGGCATGGCTTGGTGCACTGCAGGGATGCAGCGGCGGTGTAGCAGTGATCATCGGAAGCGGACTGGGCGGCGGCATTATCATGGATGGAAAGATTCGGCGCGGTTCGCATTTTGCCTCCGGTGAGATCAGCGGCCTGATGATGCAGTCAGGCAGCGAAGCCTTTACGGATATTGCCGGCAGCCGGTGCGGAATGACCGGTTTCCTGATCTCTGTTGCGACGGCCAAACATATGAATCCGGCAGACTTTGAGATCAGCATGTTTCTGCATGAGGGGGAACGGGAAGATCCCACAAAGCCCCGCATCACCGGCAAGGAAGTCTTTGAATGGCTGGAAGCGGGCGATGAAGAAACAATGCAGGCATATAAGCAGTGGATCAATGATCTCATCATGGTCATCATGAATCTGAAGTCTGTCATTGATCCGGATAAGATCGTGATCGGTGGCGGTGTCAGCCGGAATCCGCGTCTCATCAGCGATCTGCAGAGTGAATTCAAACGGCGCTGCGAACCGATGAAGGCATTCGGTATGCCGGACTGTGATCTGGAAGCGTGCCGCTTTACCGCAGATGCAAACCTGATCGGAGCTGTCTATAACTGGAAACAGCTGTATGGAGAGTGAATATGGAAAAGTATATCGTCATTGATATTGCACGCAGTCACGCTTCCTATGCGATCGTGACGGATGAGCTGGACTTTCTGGAAAAAGGAAGAGTGCAGACAGATATCAATACAAAAGAAGAACTGTTCGGACCGCTCAGTGAGCTGATCAACCGCTACAAAGGCGAGATCTGCGGCGTATCCATTACCATGCCGGGCGTCATTGACCGTGAAAAAGGCTATGCCTACAGCGGCGGCGTATACGGCTGGGTGCGGAATATGGACTATGCCGGCGAACTGGAAAAGCGCGTTGGTCTGCCGGTGGTGATATGCAACGATGCCAAGGCAGCGTGCATGGCAGAACTGGGATACGGCAATCTGAAAGGCATCCGCAACGGACTCATGGTCATGATCCTGAATACCGGCATCGGCGGAGCCGTCGTATGTGATGGAAAACTGTTGAACGGCGAACATTTTGCGGCAGGGGAATTCTCCTACATGCGCGGTGACTACAAAGAGCGCGACGGTGTCAATGACATGTTCGCACTGGCCAATAACCTGGATGGTCTTTCCCGCTGCATCGAAGAAGAATCCGGCAAGAAAAACATGAATGCCATGAGAATCTTTGCCAAGCTGCAGATGGGGGATGAAGCAGTCCTTGCCGGTGTGCGCAAGTACTGCAATATGCTGGCAACGTATATCTACAATATGCAGTGCATCGTCGATTCCAAACGCGTCGTCATCGGCGGCAGTATCGCGGATGAAAAGATGATCATCGACCTGATCCGGGAAGCAGTCGACCGCAAATTCGATACATTCCAGTATCAGAATATCTTCAAGCCGGAGATCAAGGAGTGCTGCTTCCATTCCAATGCCCGCATGTATGGTGCAGTGTACAACTACCGGGAAGTCATGAAGCAGAGAAAAGCAAAGGAGTCAGAATGAAAAAAGGAGCCATCTTTGACATGGATGGTCTGATGTTCGATACCGAAGCGATCTGGCAGAAATGCTGGAGCGATATCGCAGATGAACGCAAGATCGTCCTTGAACCGCAGTTTCGCAAAGATATCTGCGGCACCAGCGGAAAACTGATGAATTCCGTGATCGAGAAATACTATCACGTAGAAGACGGCGCACCGATCGCAGCGGACTGCAAGAACCGTGTACATGCCGCTTTGAAAGAACATGTCCCGGAAAAGCCCGGTGTCCATGAGATCCTCTCGTGGCTCCATGATCAGGGTGTAAAGATCGCAGTGGCCAGTTCCTCCACCCAGGAACAGATCCATAACAACCTGCGCATGACCAATACGGAAAAGTATATCGATGCGGTATTAAGCGGAACAGAGATCGAACGGGGCAAACCGGCACCGGATCTGTTCCTGAAAGCAGCCGAAAAGATCGGCATCGCTCCGGAAGACTGCTATGTCTTCGAAGATGCGTACAACGGTGTACGGGCCGGGGCAGCCAGCGGCGCACGCACGATCATGATTCCGGATACACAGGAACCCGACGACGAAATGTATGAACTGGCATTCGCCATCTGCGGAAGCCTGCTTGATGCTTTAGAGGAGATACAGGCCGGACGGATCTAGCATGATCCGGACACTCTGTGTCTTTTTTGCGTCTTTTTTTCGGATTGGTATTGACTGTGCAG
The DNA here is from genome assembly GCA_017539385.1 of Solobacterium sp. Classification (GTDB taxonomy): domain Bacteria; phylum Bacillota_I; class Bacilli_A; order Erysipelotrichales; family Erysipelotrichaceae; genus Bulleidia. Next base: position 16,519 of record JAFYHC010000015.1, read on the forward strand.
TTGGTACACCCTCTACAGTGAGGGCAGAAGAGGTGAAACCATGAGAACAAAAGAACTGGAAGAACAGCTTGGTATCACAAAAGAGAATCTTCGGTACTATGAAAAGGAAGGCCTGATCACACCGGAAAGAAGCGATAACGGCTACCGGGACTACAGTGAGGAAGATGCAGAGCGTCTTAAGAAGATCCTTGTCATGCGCAGGCTGGGCATTACGATCGCAGAGATCCGCGATGTGCTGGAAGAAAAGCGTACGCTGCAGGCTGTCCTGTTTGAAACGATGGACCGGCTGGACCAGGAGATTTCCTCGATTCAGGAAGCCCGCGTCCTTTGTGCAAAGCTGGCGGAAGAAGATGTCACGATCAAAGAACTGGACGGGGATCTGTATCTGAAGGAAATCGAAGAAGAACAGGCAAAGGGCGGGCGCTTTGCGGATATTACAAAAGATGTCATTGCCAATTCGAAGGAACTCATCACCGAATCCTTCGGACATCTGCAGTTCTTCTTTCCGGTATTCAAGCCATTGTTATGGAAACGCAAACGGAAAGGCTCCGGGGTGCTGGCAGCCGTGATGGTCGTATTGTTTCTGCTTGGCGGCGGTAATGCCTGTGCACGTGCGAGCATGCGCAACAATATGCCGGATCGGCCATACTTCCTGATCGGTGTGCTGACATTTGCACTGATCTTCGTATTCTGGCTGTTTCTGCGCAATATCATCTGGTATCTCACAAAGAAATATCCCCGCCATGAGCGGGTGATCGCAGTGTGCGGATCGATCCTTTGCGCATTGCTGTGTCTGGGACTGGACGCAGCGGCGGTATTCCATTGGTCGCATATCCTGATGTTTGCAAAGAATACCGGTACGCCGGTTTTCCGGGATGAAACAGCAGAGTTTATCCAGATCAACCGGGATGATGAAATTCCGAATCCTGACAATGACTTCACCATGTCGCATCAAAGCAGGAATTACTATGCCTGTGATCCTGCCTATATCAAAGCGGTAACCGATGCGATCGCCTCGTGCCGGTCCAGCGGCAGATGGTCAGTTACTGCCAGTGATCTGACCCTGTATCAGACAAACCAGCTGCTGAAAAAGATCGGAAAGGATCCCGGACATTTCTGGCAGATCCTGTGGTATGGGGGAGATAAAGAAGATAATGGCAGGTATACATTCTTCTATCTCTATCAGGATGAACAGATGGGATGGGTGCTGGATGAACCCCAGTACGGTCTGTATCATGCCGGGGATGACCTGGTCTATCTTGTGCAGCATTATCAGGAATATATCGAGATCCAGCCCGGCATTATTGATAGTTTCCGGATGATCTTTGAATACGATCCGAAGAGGATCTGGCCCAACGAAACATATAAAGACGGACGGTTTGATACCTACCGGTATCTGATATTGAAAGACAGAACGACCGGCGAAGATGTGACACAGAAATTCATCGATACGTATATGCCTGCCTACAAAGCGCAGGACTGGGAAACGCTCATCGAGGCAAGAGAAGGCGTACAGGAAAGCTGGCATGAGGAATATGCGCATCCGGAAGATGCCCACTTTGAAAAATAAAAAGAGCATTAAGCTCTTAATAATAGTGATAGCGGAATTTGGTCTCGCCTTCGACAACGGCGGTCGGTTTGACGGAAAGATTATCTACCCGGATGAACCGGTCGCCTTTCTGCACTTCCGCAAGGAAGGCATCAATGTCTGCGTCTTCTCCCTGTACAAACATCTCAACCATGCCGTTGGACAGGTTGCGCACCGAACCGGTGAGATGATGGCGCTGGGCATGGATGGTCGCAAAACCGCGGAATCCTACACCCTGCACACGTCCTTCCACGATCACAAGATAACGTTTCATAAGTTCCTCCTGCTACAGGTATTATAGCAATTTACGCAGGGTGGCGTATAATTGTACTGCCTGTCGAGGTGATATTTATGACAAATATATTGCTGAATGTATCAAATTTCCATGAATCCTGGGCGTACGAAGCACTCGCTCCGTATCTCAATCCGGACAGTCATGTGCTCATATTGCCGCTGTCCTATCAGGAAGGATGGATCACCGATGCCATGGAATGGCGTGACCGCTATGGCAAAGGCACAAAACTGTACGAGGAACTGGTGGAACCGTTCTTTATGTACGGTGTCAGGGAACGCAATATCCGCTGGATCAACTATTACGAAGATACCCATGCCAGTGCCGTGCGCAAGATCGAAGAAGCCGATGTGCTCTTTTTTACCGGCGGCTATCCGGACTGGATGATGCAGAGACTGTATGACCTTGGCATACAGGAAACCATCCGTGCGTATGACGGCATCGTGATGGGAACCAGTGCCGGGGCATTGATCCAGCTGGATGAATTCCATCTGACCCCGGAAGAAGATTATGAATACCAGTATCAGGAAGGACTTGGTCTGTTATCCGGGTTTGATATCGAAGTGCATTATGAAGATACACCGGAACATATCCTCTCCATGATCCGTGCGCTGGAAGATACCGGCAAGACGATCGCCGTTCTGCCCAATAAAGGCGGACTTCTGATCGAAGAGGGACGCTTTGAACTGCTGGGAGAAGCATTCTTACTGGATCTTAATGATCTGGATGAGCTGTATCAGGCGTATGATTCTCTGACCGGCTGGTGATGGAAATGACTGTGATGGCAGTATCATCTGCCTTAAAACGCACTTCATAGCTGCCATAGGCAAAGCCATAGATCCTCTCAGGATCATGGTGGAACCCTGGCCGGGGATCCTGGGCAAGGATCTGTGTCAGTTCTGTACGTATGTTTTCATCAAGAGCAGGTTCTTCCGGAAAGAAGACCTGCTTTTTCTGCATATGCTCTTCCGTAAAGCCGCCGGAAGCCTCGGGTATGCTGTCGCTGTAGGGAATGTATGGCTTGATATCAAACACCGGTGTTCCGTTTTTCAGATCCGCTCCGGTCACATCAATGACCGTAACGCCATCCTCACTGTATATGTGCAGTATTTTTACAGCGGAAAGACCAAGGGGATTGGGACGGAAGGGAGAACGGGATACAAAGACACCGATGCGCTGCTTCCCGCCAAGCCGGGGCGGACGCACGGTCTTGTTATATCCTTCTTCATAATGATCGCTGAAGCCCCAGATCAGCCACAGATGGCTGAACTGTTCCAGTCCCCGCACCAGTGCCTCGGAAGCATATTCCGGTGTGAATACGATCGAAGAAACGACCGCAGGGGCAAGACTGCTCTGACGCGGGATGGCAAAGGCAGTATGATAGCCATTGCGCACATAGGCAATGGGCGTGATTGTAATCGTCTGTTTCATGCCGTAAGTATATACGAATTTGAAAACCTGCGAAAATGAAAGCATGTTGCGGATACCGAATACCTGCACAATCCTGTACAATGGGTACAGTAAAGGAAGTAGCTTTATGAAGAAATCCGGACTCCAATATCTCTTCGTTATGATCGCCATGTGCGGACTGGTCGGTGCATCGGTCGGCATCTGCAGCGGCAGTGCCGGTCTGTTCTACAGTTTCATATCCAAAGAACTGCAGCTCTCCAGCGGATCTGTCTCCCTCATGTATACGATCCAGGCTATGATCGGTGCCGTAGCGGGACTGTTTGTACCGCGCATACTGAAAAAAGAAAAAATGCTCAAGCCGCTGATCTTTGTGGGTGCCGCACTGATGGCAGGGGGAACGTTTCTGCTGTCACTGGCAGGGAATATCGTGACATTGTATGCCTTCAGCATTCTGCGCGGCATTGGCTCGGGATTAATGAGCTTCGTACTGGCTACGACCGTCATCAACAACTGGTTCTATGCCCGCAACGGTCTGATGGTATCCATTGCCATGGCATTCAGCGGGATCCCGAATGTTCTTCTGTCGAATATCTTTACCGGATACATCCAGGCCCATGGATGGCGCAGCGGCTATGTCTTCGTTACCTTCGTGATCCTGGCATTCTGTGTGCCGGCGATCCTTCTGCCGGTGACCATGCGTCCCCAGCAGAAAAATCTGACCCCGTACGGCTATGAAGATTATGTCAAATACCGTGAAGCCAACCGCGACAAAGTTGTCGTCGAAGCCGGCAGAGATCATATTCCGCTCATTTCGCCGCAGATGGCCGCATTGATGCTGTTTACCGTCAATGTATGCATCATCGCCGGCTTCCTGCAGCAGATGCCTAGTTTTGCCGTATCCATCGGTATGACCGCTGCCATCGGTGCATCCATGGCTTCTGCCGCAAGCCTTGCCAATATTCTTTCCAAGCTCATGTACGGCGTACTGACGGACAAGATCGGCCCGCACAAGTCTTCTCTGCTCTGTGCCTTCATCAACCTTGTGTCCATATTTATGCTGCTGTTTATTCATACACCGTTCTCTGTTGTTCTCAGTGCATTCCTGTACGGCTTCTCGTTTGCCAACAGTGCGACAGCCATGTCTGTACTGACCAGAGAAACATTCGGTATTGAAAACTATACCCGTGTCTATCCGCTGATCAGCTTTGCCGGCAGTTCTGCCAATGCGATCGGCGTTACATTGCTGGGCACGGTCTATGACGGAACGAAATCATTTACGGCTGTCTTCCTGCTTCTGATGATCCTGCAGATCCTTACGATCCTGTACACATTTGGATTATTAAAAACAAAACAGGCCAAAGCAGCGTAAAAGCTGCCAAAGGGGGGAATATGAAGAAAATGTACAGATGGATCAGGATCCTGACAGCACTGCTGTTATGCATCACCATACTGCCGCAGAAAGTCATGGCGGAAGAAGAACATGTGGATACCTTTACCTGGTATAACCCGCTCTATTACAGCGGCGAACAGGCAGAATCGCTCAACAGCGGCACGAATGCTGCTTCAATCGATCCTTCCGTCATTACGGAGATCCGCAGTCAGCTCAAAGCGCGCAATACGAACTTTACTGTGAATGTCCCGGGCAGCGAGCTTCCCGATGTCAAAGCCTTAATGGAAGAGGCAATGTCACATACCGGTGATCCGATCGAAGGCGATTATCTGAAATGGCAGTATGGCAGCTGGAGATCTTCCACAAGCTATTCAAGATACAGTGACGGCACCATTACCAATATACGTGTCACCTTTACGGTCGCATACTATACCGATGCCTCCCAGGAGAAAGAAGTTGATACAGCCGTATCTGCACTTCTTTCGGAATTGGCTCTGGATGGTGCCAGTGATTATGAAAAAGTCAAAGCGGTCTATAACTGGATGGCAGACAATATTTCCTATGCAATGGATTATCAGACCAACCCGCAGGATATCAATCATACTGCCTATGGCGCAATCATACGCCGTGTATGCGTATGTCAGGGCTATGCCGTCCTGTTCTACCGTCTGATGTGCTCGCTTGGTGTGGACTGCCGCGTGATCTCCGGAATCGGCAACGGCGGCAGACATGCCTGGAATATCGTCAAACTGGGAAATCTCTACTACAACCTCGATGTCACATGGGCTTCCACAGCACGCAATAAGCCGGAATACTTCCTGCGCGGTACAAAGTATTTCAGTGATCATACCGCAGATGCAGAATATGAAACGGATGAATTCCATGCGGCGTATCCGCTGTCAGAAGAGGATTATGATCCAAGCACACAGGGTGAACCGATCGAAGTTTCCCAGGTGATCGTGGAACCGGAATATTCCTATGTTACACGCGGAGACAGCATACAGCTGAAGGCTTCCGTTCTGCCGGAAGACGCAGAAGATCAGAGCATTATCTGGTCATCAAGTGATAAAACGATTGCCGCTGTGGATCAAAACGGAATGGTAACAGCACTCAGCAGCGGCATTGCCATCATTACAGCTTCCAGCACCAATGGATACAAGGATACCTGCATGATCATAGTGGTTGTGCCGGTAACCTCCGTAACACTGAATAAGAACCATTTATCTTTGCACATTGGTGAACAGGAAACACTGGCCGCGGAAGTACTCCCTGAGGATGCGTCCGATCGATCTGTGACCTGGGAGTCATCGGATCCATCTGTTGCATCTGTGGATGAGAATGGAACGGTAACTGCACATGCATATGGCACTGCTGATATTACAGCTACTTCCAGTGATGAACAATTTTCAGATACATGTACCGTGGAAGTTATTAACAGATCGGCTGAATCTGTTTCATTGAACAAACAGGCAATCACATTGAAGAAGGGTGAACAGGAAACCCTGATTGCAACGGTATTGCCGCAGGACGCAGATGACAAGACCGTCACATGGACATCCAGTAATGCAACTGTTGCATCTGTCGATTCCAACGGAAAGATTACAGCACATCAGAGCGGTACAGCAGTCATTACCGTTAAGACGAATGACGGCGGTTATACAGCAGAATGCACAGTTACAGTCATCACGCCGGTCACCGGTGTATCGCTCAATAAGAACAACCTGACACTGCCGGAAGGTGGTACGGAAACACTAACAGCCGCAATTTCACCGGAAGACGCAGACGATCAGACCGTCACATGGACATCCAGTGATGCAGCGATTGCTGCAGTAGATAACAATGGCAAAGTCACAGCCATTAAGTCTGGAACAGCAGTCATTACGGTTCAGACGAATGACGGCAGTTATACAGCAAAGTGCAGCGTAACAGTCACAAAGAAGGAAGAACCGGTGTATGTGTCCAGCGTCACTCTGAACAAGAAGGAACTCACACTCAAAGCCGGAAAGAGCGAAACCCTTACCGCAACAGTACTTCCGGAAAATGCAGAAGACAAGAGCGTCACATGGACATCCAGTGATGCTGCGATTGCCTCTGTCGATTCCAATGGCAAGGTCACAGCACAGAAGAGCGGAACAGCAGTCATTACGGTCAAAACCAACGACGGCGGCTATACAGCCGAGTGCAAGGTCACTGTCATCACACCAGTCACCGGTGTATCCCTGAATAAGAACACCCTGGCATTATTGGAAGGTGAAACAGAGACATTAACCGCAACGGTTACTCCAGAAAACGCAGATGACAAGAGCGTGACGTGGTCTTCCAGTGATGCGTCTGTTGCCAAAGTGGATAACGGCAAAGTCACAGCAATTAAAGCCGGCACGACAGTGATCAAAGTGACCACGAAAGACGGCGGTTATACAGCCGAGTGCAAAGTGACAGTCACAAAGAAGGAAGAAACAGTTCATGTGTCTGGTGTTTCTCTGAACAAAGAAGAACTCACACTCAGAGTCGGAAAGAGCGAAACACTGACCGCAGCAGTATTGCCGGAAGACGCAGAAGACAAGAGTGTCACATGGTCTTCCAGTGATCCGTCTGTTGCCAAAGTAGATGCCAACGGCAAAGTGACAGCAGTCGCAGATACCGGTATCGCGGATCCTGCATCCGCAGTCATCACAGTTACAACAAACGATGGTAAATACACCGCATCCTGTACCGTAACGGTCGAAGATCCAATCAATGCATTTGTACGCAGACTGTACAGATTATGTTTTAACCGTACAGCGGATCCGGGAGGATTCAGACAATGGACAACTGGTCTTCGCACAAAGAAGAATACAGCAGCTGCTACAGTTCAATTCTTCTTTACATCGCAGGAATTCAAAAACCTGAAGCTGAATGATGGGGACTTCGTAGAAATGTGCTATCAGGTCATGATGGACCGTGCAAGTGATGCGGGAGGAAAGAAGAACTGGGTCAATACGCTGGATATCGGAATGTCCCAGACATATGTATTGCGTGGATTTATTGCCAGCAGAGAGTTCGCAAAGATCTGTGCGGATTATGGTATTACCGTAGGATCGATCAATCTTACAGAACCAAGAGATCAGAACCAGGGAATTACAGCGCTTGTATCACGCTGCTACAACGAAGTATTGGGCCGTAAAGCTGAAGTCAAAGGATTGAATAGCTGGTGCAGCCACGTACTGAACGCATCCAACCGGAAGGAGACAGCGATCGTCATGGCTTCAAATGGTTTCTTCCACAGTGTCGAATACCTCAATAAGCATACGAGCAATGATCAGTATGTACGCACACTGTATAGAACATTCCTGGGACGTGAAGCAGATCAGGGCGGATACAACAACTGGATGAACGCACTGAACAGCGGTACAACCAGAGATACGGTCATGAGAGGATTCGCATATTCCAAAGAGTTTGCCGATATCATGGCAAAGTACGGAATCCGATAATCGAACAGGGACAGCAGATAACTGCTGTCCTTTCTCTTGGAGTATGAGAAGAAATCGAATAAACTGAATATGACAGAAAACAGGGAGGGTCTCCTCATGAAGCATCATTTCTATATGGTATTGGCATGTGCATGTGCAGTATGTATTGGCGGGTGCAGCGGGCAGCCGACAAAAGCCGTTGGCATATCATCGGATATAGAAAACAGGATCGAAGATGAAAGCACACCATCGGGAAACAGTGAACTGGATGGTGTACAGGTGACATTTACAGCCCGCAGGCTGGAATATGGACTGGATCTTGCGGATCCGCTTCAGTATATCTATTGCGACCGCAAGGATATCCAGATCGATACCGATGATACGATCGATCTGCAGAAAGTCGGGGACCAGACGGTGACATATGAGCTGCGGCTTGGAAATGATGTGCGGAAAGAAACGCATACATTTGTGATACAGGATACGAAAGGCCCGGTCATCCAGGTGGAAAAGAATGAGATCGAACTATCGGTCGGGGATGTCTATGATGTCAAAGACAACATCATTGCCGTGCGTGATCCGGTGGAAGGGAATCTGCCGTATCTGGAGAGAAATCCATCGCAGGAAGGACAGGGCTGGTATACCATCTTTGGTGCGTACAGTACAGAGACAGAAGGTATCTATGATCTGACGGTAGAGGCTTTTGACTGCAATGGAAATGAGGCGGAAGAAGAGATCCGCATCATTGTAAAATGAGCAGCTGCAGAGGCATCCAAAAGCATTGCAAAACTGAGTGAAATCACTATAATAGGGAATTGTTAAAGCGTTTACGAAGAGACCAGTACCTGTGAAGGACATGACAGAGAAGGATCGGCATGCTGAAAAGATCCGCATGGGGACACAGTGAATTCACTCTTCCAGTGAGACCAATCCTCTCCGGATGATTCCCGTTATGAATCAATTGAGGTGTATGCACATTGTGCATGAATCAGGATGGTACCGCGTAGTTATACGTTCCTGGAAACAGGAACGTTTTTTTATGAACGAGGAGGAAACATGGAACAGATCAGAGAAGTAGAAGAGAAGGCGCTGGAAGCTGTACGGAATGCGGAAGATCTTGCGGCACTGCAGCAGGTACGCGTCATGTATCTGGGTAAAAAGGGCAGTATTCAGGGACTGATGTCAATGATGAAGTCTTTGCCGAAAGAAGAAAAACCGGCATTTGGACAGGCTGTCAACCAGTGTAAGCAGACCGTCAGTGATGCGATCGAAGCACGCAATGCCGAACTGCAGAAAGAAGCACTGGCGAAGCAGCTGGAAGAAGAAAAGATCGATATTACACTGGCCGGGGATAAGCTGGAAGTCGGTACGACACATCCGCTCATCATGGTACAGCAGCAGCTGGAAGATCTGTTTATCGGTATGGGATATACCGTTGCGGAAGGTCCGGAAGTCGAACAGGATTACTATAACTTTGAACTTGCCAATATCCCGAAGGATCATCCGGCAAGAGATATGCAGGATACGTTCTATATCGATCCGAATACATTGTTAAGAACACATACCACGGCAATGCAGATGCGTGAGCTGGAAAAGGCAAAGGGACGCACACCGATCAAGCTGATCTGCCCGGGCAAGGTATACCGCCGCGATGATGACGATGCAACGCACAGCCATCAGTTCATGCAGTGCGAAGGACTGGTCGTCGGTGAAAAGATCACACTGGCAGACCTGAAGGGAACACTGACAGCCATGGCCAACCGCATGTTTGGTGAAGGCCGCAAGGTCCGCTTCCGTCCGTCGTTCTTCCCGTTCACAGAGCCGTCTGTTGAAGTTGATGTCTCCTGTCCGTTCTGCAATGGCAAGGGATGCAGCGTATGCAAGGGAAGCGGCTGGATCGAGATCCTCGGTGCCGGCATGGTGCATCCGCATGTGCTGGAAATGAATGGATTTGATTCCGAGAAGTGCTCCGGATTTGCCTTTGGTGTCGGTCTGGAACGTGTGGCAATGCTGAAATACGGCATTGATGATATCCGCAACTTCTATACGAATGATCTGAGATTCCTGAAGAATTTCGATCGCTTTGACTGAGGAGGAAGAACGCAATGAGACTGAGTTATAAATGGCTGAATGAATATGTATCCCTGGAAGGGATCACACCGCAGGAACTTGCAGATCGCATGACGACTGCGGGACTGGAAGTAGAAGGCGTTGAACCGGTTGCCAGTGCAACAGACCTCATCATCGGTGAAGTGATCGAATGCGAAGCAATTCCGGATACCCACCTGCATGCGACAAAGGTTCGTGTCGGTGAAGGTGCGGATGATGTCTATGAGATCGTATGCGGTGCACCGAATGTCCGTACGGGACTCAAGGTCATCGTGGCGCTGCCGGGCTGCGTACTGCCGGGCGGAACGATCTTAAGCAAGCCGGTACGCGGCTACAACAGCAACGGCATGATCTGTGCGCTGTTTGAACTGGGCGTCGACAAGAAATGGCTGAGTGAAGAACAGCTGGCCGGTATTGAAGAACTGCCGGAAGATGCTCCGGTCGGTGAGCGCAATGTACTTGGCTGGCTGGGACTGGATGATACGATCCTGGATGTGTCCCTGACACCGAACCGTGCGGACTGCCTGTCTATGTGGAACATGGCAAAGGAAGTCGGTGCGATCCTGCGCCGTCCGGTACACTGGCCGGATTATGAAGGAAAGAGCGATGTCGGTGAACCGTCTTCGTTCAAAGTTGCGACTGCCACAAAGAACTGCACATGCTTCTATGGCAAAGTCGTCAACCATGTCAAAGTCGGACCTTCGCCGAAATGGCTGGTGAATTATCTGCACTCAGCCGGTATGAATTCCATCAATAACGTCGTTGACCTGTCCAACTTCGTCATGCTGGAGACCGGTCAGCCGCTGCATTACTATGACCTGGCAAAACTGCCGCACCGTGAGATCAATGTCGTGGATGACCGCGATATGAAGATCACAGCGCTGGATGGTGTGGATTTCGAGATCCATAAGGGTGATATTCTGATCACTACCGGCGGGGAAGCAACCGGTATTGCCGGCATCATGGGCGGCGAAGAGTCCATGATCGATGAAAATACAAAAGCGATCTTCATTGAAGCAGCGCACTTCGATGCGGCATCGGTACGCCGTACCTCGATCCGTCTCAACCTGATCACTGAAGCAGCACAGCGCTTCACCAAGGGTGTGGAAATGGGCGCAATGAAGAAGGCTGTCGACCGTTCGGTACAGCTGCTGGAGAAGTATGCGGATGCGTCCGGCTTTGAAGAAACACAGATTGCCGGTGATCCATCCTGCACACCGGTCGAGATCACCGAGACCCTGACACACTGCAATGAACTGCTTGGCACTGACTTCACGATGGATCAGGTGAAAGAAGTTCTTGATGCTCTGGATTTCAAACCGGAGATCAACGGGGATGAGATCGTATGCCATATTCCGGGTTACCGCATTGATATGGAACGTCCGGCAGATGTGGATGAGGAAATCATCCGTCTGATCGGATTTGACTCTTTGAAAGAGACTCTTCCGGTCATGGAAGCGACAGTTGGTCAGCTTACACCGGCACAGAATACACGCCGTACGATCATGAATGTACTGCAGGCAAACGGTCTGCATCAGATCGTGACCTATACACTGGTGTCTCAGGATTACATTGATGAATCCTTCGATCCGTGCGGGGAAGCCATCTCGCTGTCCATGCCGATGAGTGAGGCACGCCGCTATATCCGCACCAGCCTGCTCAACAGCATCCTGGAGTGTGTACAGTACAACGAAGCACACCAGAATACCGGCAATAACTTCTTCGAACATTCCTTTGTTTCCTACAAGGGCGGGGAAGAAGAACGTCTTGCAATTGTACTGGACAGCCCGCTCACAGAAGACCGTCTGCACAAGATCACTGTACCGGCAGACTTCTATGCGATGAAGGGCATCCTGACAGCGGTATTCGGCAAGCTTGGTTTCAACGGCAGCCGTATTCATGTGAAGGAAAATACATGCGATACAGTGCACTTCCACCCATACCGCTCTGCAGAGATCTGGCTCGATAAGACACGTCTTGGTGTCTTTGGTGAGATCCATCCGGCATATGCTGCAAAGTTCGATCTGAAGCGCATCGTCTATGCTGAAGTACGTCTTGGACCGGTGCTTGCGGCACGTACGTCTAAAGTGCGCTTTGCTGCTCTGGACCGCTTCCCGGCAGTTACACGTGACATTGCCATCGTGGTCAAGAAGAGCGTCACCGGTGAAGATATCCTCAATACCGTCCGCAAGGCCGGTAAGAAGATCCTGCGCAATTCCGAGATCTTCGATATCTACGAAGGCGAACATGTCGGTGCAGATGAAAAGTCCGTGGCACTTCGCATTACTTACCAGGCAGACCACACACTGACAGAAGACGAGATCACTTCGGCACACGAAGAGATCCTCAAGCAGCTCACCAATAAACTGAAAGCACAGCTTCGTGCATAATGAAAATGACATTCCGTATTAATCAATCACGGAATGTCATTTTTTAAACAGTTTCTGGAATGTGGGCAGCCGTTTTCCAAACAGGATGACAACCAGTGCCAGCATGGATACCTGCCGTGAGAGTGTCTGCACTGCGGTATTCTGATACATCAGCATGTACGATCCTTTTTCCGCGGTATGAATGCTTACCAGCCGCTGGGAGGAAGGACCGGAAGGTATGATCCGGAAATCACCCAGTGCATCTTTATGCCACATGGTATATCCCTGATACCATGTGATCGGCAGTTCGATCAGATCATGCGGCTCATCCAGAACAAACAGGGAAGAGGTGGACATGCGCCTCAGTTCAATATCCAGCGGACCGTCTTCGCAATAGATCTTCGCTTCCCGCTTGCGAAAATCCGGTGATCCGACCGGCAGATAATCCGCGCCGGCCAGCTCCGTGCGTACATAGAAGGCGGAATAGTACGGATCGATCACGGTGCCGTCGATCAAAGCACTGTATGGTGTTGCGGCAGTTATGCCGAATGTGCGTCCATAGACCGGCAGAATGTGCCAGATGCCTTCTGCACATAATGCCAGGCTCATAGCCAGAACGAGCACACGCCGTTTCAGAAGGTCCGCAATACTGACAGCAGCCGGCAATACCAGCAGCGTCATGCTTACCATGATCAGCCGCCATGGAAACTGCACGATCGAAGCAAAGCCAAGATAGGACCATGGAATCAAAGAACAGGGAAGGATCAGAAAGATATAACCAAAGATACGGCAGTCCTGCAGGAAACGCTCTTCTGCCGTTTCTTTGCGCCAGTGCATTAACAGAGGGGCAGCCATCAGAAACCATCCTGGATTCACCGTCATGATCTGATCTTTTGCATAGGTGTTATTTCCATAGCCGAATACCGTTGTATTGGCAAAATACTGCCATGGCTGCATCGTATAGGATGCCAGATCACTTCCTGTCACATGCAGATAGAACTGTTGTGAACGCAGCTGTTCGATCATCGGCAGGGTAAAGAATGCGGTCAGAAAGAAGGCGGCAATAATGCCTTCAAACAGATGCCGGATGCTTTCTTTCTGCACATGCATCACACGCAGCAGGAAGAAGATCACCGTCAGGATGACACCGAAGAGGAAGGAGAGATTGTGCGAACATACAAGACCGGAAAGGCCGATGCATACCGCAATGCGTCCGTCTTTTTCTTCTTCATACAATATCTGATACAGCCCATATACAAGTATGGGAAGAAATGCCATGGCACAGATCTCACCAAGGGCACCACGCACATAGATGTTGGTGATGCGGTAATTGGCAAAGGCTGATGCAGTGATGGCTGTGAAGGATACATCCGTGCGTTTTGTGATCCTGCGGGCGGTAATGCCGAAAGCCGCAAGCGAAGCATAGCTCATGACAAATACCGTCACGATGTAGGAGATGGAGATCGAACCGGTCAGCAAATACAATAGTGCGGCAGGGATCAGCAGGATATCGCAGTAGAACAAAGGCGACGCATAGCCATAGCCGTTGTTTTTCATGGGATAGATGGCTGGAAGAAACTGCCCGTTTCGAATCGAAGCAGCCATGCCTTCAATGCGCGAAAGATGGAAGAAGGTATCGTGTTCGATCGGCAGGAAATTCCTGCTGAGATAGGGCAATAACAGCACTATTGTGCAGACAAATGCCCATAACAGCTCCCGCCGGTATGTTTTCATAAACTGCTTCATCCAAACCTCCAGCCGGAGAACCACTCCAGACCATGGATCCAGGCTGCTGGTGCCGCATGTCCTGCAGTGACCGGAAGAAAGACGATAAACAATACAAGATATACGATCATAAATGCATACAGGAACGGTTTTGCACCGGGTGCTTCTTCCAATAACAGCTGCACTGCCCATGCAATGGCAAGGATGACAAAGACAGAGGTCGGATAATAGTGATACGCAAACGTGCACCGTCCTACCAGCAATGCCCATGGCAGGATCGCCGTCAGGACAAGCACCAGGATCTCCCATGCATTGAGATCGTGTTCATCCAGCCATCCTGCTGCAGTGACAAGGAAGCAGAACAGTCCGCCCCAGGCAAGCAGGGGATGCGAGAAACAGGAGATCGTCCGCACCAGTCCGTCGCTTCCTGCATGGTAGTAATACCAGATTGGTCTTTGATCCAGGATCCAGTGGTACCAGGAACTCTGGAAGGGATGCGTCGCTTCGAGGGTGGAATGATAGCGGTACATATAGAGCGTCTGGTCAATGACAGCCTGCACTGACCAGCCATCCCGCGTAATGGGATCCGGCAGATACGCCAGTGCATAGATGATCAATGGCAGGAAGATGAAGAAGACAAAGCACCAGGCAACTGTTTTGCATAATAATGGCACAAATGTTTTCTGTACATTGCGGGCATAGGGACCTTCGTGCCCCTTGGATTGACGGTAGGTGCGGTACCAGAGGAAGAAGCGCGTAAACAGCAGGATCGCAAGACCAACCGCACTGTAGCAGGCTGTCCATTTGACCGCAATGGCGATGGACATGGCAAGACCGGCTTTTGCCAGCTGGCGGATCTGTCTGCCAAATGGCTCTTCATAATGATCCATGTGGCAGTACTTCAGCATCTCCCATACCATCCAGAGAATCGCAACCATGCTGAAAGGTTCCAAAGTGCCGATGCGTGATGTTGTCAGATGCATGAAATCCCCGGCCAGGATTATCGTGGCAAATGACGACAGGAAGGTCGAAGCAAATAACAGATGAACAATGGCATAGAACAATGGGATCATGACAATGCCGGCTAATGCTCCGGCAAGACGCCAGACAAATGGTGACAGGCCAAACAGGCGAATAAACAATGCCATGATATTGGTGCCGAGCAATGGATGCACACTGGCATACATATATTGTCCATTGGCGATTTCCCATGCATTGCGCACATGATAGACTTCATCGAAATATCCCTGATCGATAAAGACGGGATCGATCGTTACCTTGTCCTGTTCATCGATCATCAGACTGGCAGGATAGGTGCTTTCTGCCCAGTCATCCTGGTATATGCGGATCGGAAGCAGGCGGTCTTCGCCATATGCCTTTGCGGCAAATTCGGTAACCGTATTGCGTGAATCGATGGAAGACAGCCGCAGATAGCGGTAAGAATGATCGCACTCCAGTATGGAATATTCATAGATCTGTCCGTTTTCCGGCGTCCATATCACTTCCCATGCGGATGCGTCATGACTGCCGGCAATCTCGATACCGTTTATGCCGATCTGATAGCCGCTGTCCAGCGCATTGTTGTCGCCTTCGCCATACAGCAGCATCAATCCGTCAAAATGCGTGTCTTCCGGCAGTTCAAAGATGACTTCCTGACCAGCCGTGGAAGGCTGCCAGGTACTCACCGGGAAGCGGGTGCTGCCAAGCTGATAGAGTGACGCCGCCGCATAGAAAACGCTGATGGCCACTACAGATGCAATATCATTATGATCCCATGAACCAAGATGCGCCGTGCTGTCTTTGAGGCGGTATTTCCAAAGCAGGAAAAGACCTGCTGCACAAAGCAGCCACAGCAGCAGAAGACCCGGCAGATCGGGAAATGGAAAACCTGAAAAAGCAGACATATTCATATGTTGAGTATACTACAGGCAGCACCTCTCTCCCGCAAAAAAGTGTTAGCACTCGTATTGACAGAGTGATATCACGTGGTACAATACTCGTGTTAGCAGACGAGATGTCTGAGTGCTAAAAATACAGGAGGCAAGTTATGTTAAGACCTTTACACGATTATGTAGTACTGGAAAAAGTAAAAGAAGAAGAAAAGACACAAAGCGGCATTATCCTGACCACCAGCAAGGCAAAGGATGAACCGAGCAGAGGCGTTGTCCTGGCAGTCGGCCCGGGCAGCACAGAAGACGGCAAGCTGGTGCCGGTCGGCCTGGAAGCAGGACAGAATGTCATCTATAAGAAATATTCCGGAACGGAAGTAACAGTAGATAAGAAAGAATATCTGCTGATCAGTGCGAAGGATATCCTCGCAGTTGTGGAATAAGGGAGGAAATAAAGTATGGCAAAGGAAATTAAATACGGCAAGGATGCCAGACAGAAGATGCTGGACGGCGTCAATACGCTTGCCAATGCAGTAAAAGTTACACTTGGTCCGAAGGGCAGAAACGTCGTACTGGAAAAGAGCTACGGCTCACCGGTCATTGCCAATGACGGTGTCACGATCGCCAAGGAGATCGAACTGGAAGACCGTTTTGAAAACATGGGCGCAAAGCTTGTGTATGAAGCAGCCAACAATACCAATGAACTGGCTGGTGACGGTACAACGACCGCTACCATCCTGACGCAGGCAATGGTTACCAACGGCCTCAAGGCAGTTGAAAAGGGTGCCAACCCGGTATTGATGCGTGAAGGCATGGAGAAGGCTTCCAAGGCTGTCAGCGATGTCCTGCTGAAGGCATCCAAGCAGATCGAGACCAACGATGATATCCGCAGTATTGCTACGATCTCCTCCGGCAGTGAAGAGATCGGCTCCATCATTGCCGAAGCAATGGAAAAAGTCGGCAAAGACGGTGTCATCAATGTGGATGAATCCAAGAGCTTTGAGACAGTACTGGAAATGACCGAAGGCATGCAGTATGACAAGGGCTATGTATCCCCATACATGGTCACAGACCACGACAAGATGGAAGTCACACTGGAAAATGCACAGGTCATGGTAACAGACCAGAAGATCAACACGATCCAGGAAATCCTGCCGGTACTGGAAGAAATCGTGAAGGCAAACCGTTCTCTGCTGATCATTGCAGAAGACTATGATAACGAAGTCATGAGCACACTGCTCATCAACAAGCTGCGCGGTGCATTCAATGTCGTTGCAACAAAGGCACCTGGCTTTGGCGACAACATGAAGAACCAGTTGTCGGATATCGCAGTCATGACCGGCGCAAACTTCTATGCAAAGGATCTGGGCATGAATCTGGCAGATATGACAGCTGCTGATCTTGGTCAGGCCAAGAAGATCGTTGTCGGCAAAGACAAGACCACGATCATTGACGGCGCAGGCGATGCTGCAGCGGTTGCCGCACGTGCTGCAGAGATCCGCACATCCATCGAGACAACAACATCCGATTACGATAAGAAGAAGCTGCAGGAACGTCTTGGCAAGCTGACAAACGGCGTTGCACTGATCAAAGTCGGTGCGATGACGGAGACAGAACTGAAAGACAAGAAACTGCGGATCGAAGATGCACTGAATGCGACAAAGGCAGCTGTAGAGGAAGGCGTCGTTACCGGCGGCGGTCTTGCACTGGTACAGGCTTACCTCAGCACAAAGGGCGAAGTGAAGTCGGATATCGTTGACGTACAGCGCGGCATCAACGTCGTACTGGACGCATTAAAAGAACCGATCATCCAGATCGCTGAGAATGCCGGCTTCGATGGCAATGAGATTTATGAGCAGCAGCTGAAGGCTGAGAAGAACGTTGGTTTCAATGCCCGCACCGGTGAATGGGTCAACATGTTCGAACAGGGCATCATCGACCCGACCAAGGTCACAAGAAGTGCACTGCGCAATGCCGCAAGCATCTCCGGCATGTTCATTACAACAGAAGCAGCTGTTGTGGATATCCCGGAAAAAGAAGCACCGGTACCGCAGATGCCGCAGTATTAATACATTCGTAAGATTTCTGACAGAGTCTTCTCATGGAAGACTCTGTTTTCTTATGGAAAAAGCCCTCCGGTTCGTATAAAATATTGAGGTTGTCCGGGAGGACTTTATGATTAAAGCTATTATCTGTGCATGCGGTCTGTTTGTCATCTGCAGCGGATGGGGATCGTTCATGCGAAAATATCTGAAAACAGAACAGGATGGACTGCGTGCACCGTTTGGGGCTGCCGTATTGTTCGCACTGCTGGAAATACTGTATGCTCCGGCACTGGTGCTGAATCTGTCCATGACATGGATCGATGTCTGTACGATCGCTGCACTGCTTGCCGGTGCTGCATTCTTTCTCAAAGATGCAGGGGAACTGATCAGGCAGCTGAAGGGGCCGTATTTCTGGATCACGGTGCTTTCCGGCATCCTGTTTACGATCCTGTTTGTGCGCTTCGGCGGACATATGCCGGCGGTGCAGGATTCCTACCTTACGGCAATTATTGAGAATGTGCGGGCGCCGTCACTGCATCTGGGACAGTACAATATGCAGGGGTATATTCCGCTTGTATCGTGTCTGGCGGGATTATTGGGAAGTGTTCCTGAAGCACTCCTTGCAATGGGATTGTTTGCCAATCTCATCGCAGCGGCATTAACGCTGAATATCCTGAAAAGCTTCTCACTGCGCAATCCATGGCTGCGCTTTGTATTGATCTTTGCGTGTGTCTTCTATATGAATTTCTATTCCTGGAAGATCGTATCTGCATGGGGACAGGATAACTGGCGTGTATTATTTACCGCCATGAATCTCTATACGGCCTATACATGGCTGAAAAGCAAACAGGAAGCGAAGCAGTATGAGATGCTTTGTGTGACAACAGCCGGTCTGTTTTGTTCCAATGGGTATACACTACTGGCATTTGAACTATTGTATGCACTGGGTGTCTGGTTCCTTTTGAACAAGCGCGTGCGCATCCTGTATGATCTGATCACCCTGATTGCACCGGTCATCTTCTATGGCTGTGCATGGATGGGAAAATGGGCACCGGGAAGGGCATGGCTGATCGCACTGCTGTATATTGCCATCCTGCTGGGACGCAATCTGAAAAGCGGCTATCGGATCTTAATTAATATAGAAAACTATCTCATTGATCATGCCCGTACGATCTTCTTGATTGCCATTCCGGCAATATTCCTGGTCGGTACGCTGATCCTGCGCTTCTTTACGCATCTTGCTGTCCCGTACAGCGAATATATCAAATTCCTGAGAGGAACGACGATCCGTCCGTATCTGGCGCTGGAAAGCAATGCACTGGATGTGATCATGGATGTCTTCCGCTGGGGAGGATTACTGTGGATGCTGCATAAGCCGAAAACAGACGAAGACCGCATGATCCGCATCGTCTTCCTGTGCACGGTGACATTCTTCCTGAATCCCTTATGCATGGGCATGTTTACCAATATTACCGGTCCGGAAGTCTATGCCAATGCATTTGAGATCCTGTTTAATCCGTTTACCGATATCCTGATCTTTGTGACGATCTATTATGTCTTTGAATGGAAGGTCATCGGGCAGTGGGTTTTGGAGCTGTCTTTGTGCGCCGTCGTGCTGCTGGGACATGCCGGTTCTTTCCTGAAACAGCCGTATGGACTGTATACGGATCTTGTAGAAAATGCATCAGCGGAGGTACAGCCATGAATGTATATGACTTTGATAATACGATCTACCGCGGGGATTCCACCGTGGACCTTGTCTTCTGGTGCATCCGCAAACGTCCTTCCTGCATTTCTACACTGCCGAAAACGGCTTTGTACGGGGTGCTGTATGGACTGCGCATCAAGGATAAACTGACGTTCAAGAAGACACTGTACCGGTTATTTGCGGCAATCGATGACATGGATGCAGTGACAGATGAATTTGTACGAACGCATCTGTACAAGATCAAGCCATGGTACAAGGCACAGCAGAAGGGAGATGATACCGTGATCTCAGCATCACCGGAATTCCTGATCAGACGCTTCTGTGAAGCCATCGGCATCAGACATGTCATGGCCAGCCGGGTGGATATTCATACCGGTGTCTATGATGGGTTGAATTGTCATGGCGAAGAGAAAGTGCGCCGCTACCGGGAAGCCTTCGGCGATGCACCGATCGATGAATTCTATTCCGATTCCTATTCGGATACGCCTTTGGCAAAGCTTGCGGCAAAAGCATATCTTGTCAAAGGGGACAAACGTCTGCCCTGGTAATCACAAGTCCTCCTATGAGGGCTTTTTTCATAAGAAAAAGGCCCTCATCATGAGGACCTTCGAAGTGCGTTATGAAACTCAGGCAGCCATCTGTGCCTGTACGGCAGTAATGGCAACGACACCGACGATGTCTTCTGCACTGCAGCCGCGGGACAGATCGTTGACCGGCTTTGCAATACCCTGCAGCATCGGTCCGTAAGCTTCAGCCTTGGCAAGTCTCTGTACGAGCTTGTAAGCGCTGTTGCCGCAGTCGAGGTTCGGGAATACCAGAACGTTTGCCTTGCCGGCTACCGGGGAACCTGGAGCCTTGGAAGCGGCTACGGACGGTACGATCGCAGCATCGACCTGCAGTTCACCATCGCATACCAGTTCCGGATATTCAGCGTGTGCAGCTTCAACTGCTGCGACGACTTTGTCAACTAATGCATGCTTTGCGCTTCCCTTGGAAGAGTGGGAAATGAATGCAACATACGGATCCTTGCCTGTCAGGGCACGGAAACTGTTTGCACTGTCGCTTGCAATCGCAGCCAGCTGTTCCGGATTCGGATCCTGGTTCAGACCGCAGTCAGCGAATACGAATGTGCCGTCAGCGCCATATTCGCAGTTCGGAACATCCATGACGAAGAAGCCGGAAACCAGCTTTGCGCCTTTGGCTGTCTTGAGGATCTGCAGAGCCGGACGCAGTGTGTTCGCTGTGCTGTGGCAGGCACCGGAAACCAGTCCGTCGCCTTCGCCGTTCTTCAGCATGACAACGCCGAATGTGGTGCGGTCTTTCAGCAGAGCTTCTCTTGCGGCTTCCGGAGTCATTCCCTTTGCCTTGCGCAGTTCATACAGAAGGTTGACATAGCCTTCCAGTTTTTCGGATGTTTCAGGGTTGATAATGGATGCACCGGAGATATCTACTCCATATTTTGCGGCATCTGCGTGAATGACATCCGGATCTCCGATCAGGACCAGATCAGCAGTGCCTTCCTGTAAAACCTGTGCAGCAGCGCGGATCGTTCTTTCATCTTCGGATTCCGGAAGAATGATCGTCTTGCGGTCTGCTCTTGCTTTTTCTTTAATGCTCTCAATAAATGACATGTATATTGCCTCCTTACTATTAAGTTTACTCCAAATTCGTATGTTTTACTTCCTGTATTTTTGATTCTCCTCTTCTTTTTGCATGGTATACTGATAGAAGGATAGACGGGGCAAATGTCCCTTGTTAAAGGAGATCGAAATGGCATCATTTACAATGCGAAATCAGGAAGTGGAAGTTGTCATCGATGAGTATGCATCGGAGATCCACAGTTTCAAAGATCTTTCCACCGGAATGGAATACATGTGGCAGGGGGATCCTGCCTACTGGAAGGGAAGAAACCCATCGCTGTTCCCGCTTGTCGGTACAACATGGGACAAGATCCTGCATATCGGCGGTAAGGATTATACGCTGAAGCAGCAGCACGGCTTTCTGCGCAGAAGTACATTTACCTGCACAAAGCATACCGATACGCAGATCGTGATGGAATTCCACGATACCGAGGAGACGAAGGAGGAATTCCCGTTTGCCTTCAATGTTGCAATACTGTATGAACTGAAGGGCAGACGCCTGTCCATCACCTACAGCATCCGCAATGACAGTGATGACGTCATGCCGTTCGGCTTCGGACTGCATCCGGCATTCAACTGCCCGATCGATCCGGCAAAGTCGTATGAGGACTATTGGCTGGAGTTCAGCAATCCGGAAACATTTGACTGGAAGACCACTTCGCTGCACAATGAAAAAGTCCTGTCTATTCAGGACCGCGATGCACTGGCAAATACGATCATCGTACATGAACCGGTAAGCAGCGAAGCCAGCCTGACCGACGGCACCCACAGTGTAACGGTCAGCTGTGTCGGCTATGAGTGGCTTGCCTTCTGGTCGCCACGCGCACCGTTTGTATGTATCGAGCCCTGGCATTCCCATACCGATTTTGAAGAAGTACGCGTTCCGTTTGAAAAACGTGAAGGAACGATCCTGCTCGATCCGCACCGCACCTTTACTACCGCCTATACCATTACAGTGAAATAAGAACAGAAAGAGGAGAATAAATATGTTCAATATCATTATTGCCGAAAACTATGACCAGGTCAGCAGCGAAGCATTCAAGATCATGCGTGAAGTCGTCCGCAAAGAAGCACCGGTACTCGGACTTGCGACAGGATCCAGCCCGGTAGGCCTGTATAAGAAGATGATCGCAGATCATAACTCCAACGGCACATCCTACAAAAACTGCATCACATTCAATCTGGATGAATACATCGGTCTGCCGAAGAACCACGAACAGAGTTATTGGACATTCATGCACGAGAACCTGTTTGATAATATCGATATCCCGGAAGAGAATATTCATATTCCGGCCGGCGATAAGGAAGACGAAGAAAAAGAATGCGTTGAATATGAGACTGCATTGGCAGCACATGTTGTTGACCTGCAGGTATTGGGAATTGGTTCGGACGGCCACATTGCCTTCAATGAACCGGGTGCCTCGTTTGATTCCGTTACGCATATCATGGAACTGACAGAGCAGACACGCCGTGACAATGCACGCTTCTTTGACGATGACATCACCCAGGTGCCGACACATGCCATTACAATGGGTCTTGCCAGCATCATGCGTGCACGCAAGATCATTGTGATCGCGACTGGTGCAAACAAGGCAGATGCTGTCTATGGCATGATCAAGGGCCCCAAGACCACAGACTGCCCGGCAAGCATCCTGCAGGATCACGATGATGTAACAGTCATCCTGGATCCGGCTGCGGCTGCACGTCTGTAAAAAGCATCTGAATTGCACAAACAGAGAAACCTGTCATAATACAGACAGATGGAGGTAAATACGATGAAAGTTGTTGAAAATATTGAAGAATTCGATCAGATCCTTGCGGATAACAAATCGGTATTCGCAGATTTCTATGCGGACTGGTGCGGACCGTGCAAAATGGTCGGACCGGTCGTTGAAGGACTTGCCGCAAAGCATCCGGATATCACATTCGTAAAGGTGAATGTAGATGATGTTCCGGAACTGGCAGAGCGCTATGGCGTTATGTCCATCCCGGCACTGTTTGCATTCAAGAACGGCGAAGTAGCAGCGAACACACTCGGCTTCCAGCCGGAAGCAGCTCTGGAACGCATCGTTCTGCAGGCAAAGTAAGCAAAAACAGCCGTAAAGGCTGTTTTTCTTTGGACGCATATGAAGAAAGTGATCCGCCGCAGACGGTATGTATTCTTCGGCGAAGTGCAGGGTGTCGGCTTCCGCTATACGGCGATATGGGCTGCCCGCAATGCCGGGGCATCCGGCTGGGTGCGCAATGATCCGGAAGGAACGGTAACGATGGAGATCCAGGGAGATGAGGAACAGATCCGCTATGTCCTGGATGCGATCGAACGCGGCACGTATATTCATGTCACACGCATGGACGTTAAAGAATTGCCTCTGGATGAACACGAGAGTGTATTTGAACCTGTTTTCTGAATCAGAAGACAGGTTTTTTACTGCAGGGAAGAGGCAAGTGAACGGAATGCTTCATGAAACATGCCGATATGCACGCCATCGATCAATCGGTGATTGACTTCGAAGCACATGCCGATCATTGTACGCTCATTGTCTTTGTAATAGCGTCCCCAGGCAATGCGGGGAATGCTGTCAGCGGGATCGCTCATGCCTTCGTTGGTCAGCCCGCTTACTTTGATCCATGGCAGACAGGACAGAAAAACCAGTGCATCCGATTCTTTTGAAAGTACCAGGAATTCCTGCTGCGCTGCGGTCAGTGCAGAAGCATAGGCGGAAAAAGAAGCCATGCTGTCACACAGGGATTCCGCCGTAATGATCTGGAATGTATCCTGTCCCGGCTTGAGAACAGTAAAGCTGGGCAGACGCTCTTCAAGGCGGTAGATGCCGTCTTTGCGTATGGCATAGTGGAAAGCATCCACGGCATTCAGCGCATGGGTGACCAGGTAGATCATGGCATGATAAAACGGAATATGATTCTG
The DNA here is from genome assembly GCA_017539385.1 of Solobacterium sp. GTDB lineage: Bacteria > Bacillota_I > Bacilli_A > Erysipelotrichales > Erysipelotrichaceae > Bulleidia. Next base: position 41,056 of record JAFYHC010000015.1, read on the forward strand.
ATGGCAGTATGCCAGTACTTCCGTTACATCTTCTTCGTATGTCACGCTCCAGAATGGAACATCGGTATGCAGGAAATGTTCATACAGCTCCCTGCGCTTCCATGTATCATAATCGATTTTTACACCGTCCATGCATGCCTCCTGAATGACTGATCCCAGTATAAAACAAAGCATGCAGAACCGGAATGACAAAGCGCTTAGCAGGATAATAACCGGTTGTGTTAATGGAAAAAACGGTGAAATTTCCAGATAGATGCGCGGGGGATAAGCAAAGATCCTGTCCAAACGGACTATAATAAAGGCAGATTTAAGGAGGAAAAAGATCATGAAAGTTGTATTGGCAGGTGCGTTTGGCAACCTGGGTTTTGAAATTCTGAAGGCACTGACAAAACGGCAGATCGAAGTCGTTGCGGCTGATCTGAAAGAAAAAGAAAACAACGGTCTGGAAGGCAAATATACATTCCGTGCCATTGATGCAACCAATCCTGCAACACTGAAGGGATTGTGCGATGGTGCAGAGATCGTCATTACGACCATGGGACTTACGACATCTTCCACCCGCTTCACATCCTATGACATCGATTACCAGGGCAACCTGAATCTCTACAAAGAAGCACAGGCAGCCGGTGTGCGCAAGTTCAATTACATCTCTGTCATTGCCTGCACAGAGCCTGGCGCAGAGAAAGTGCCGATGCTGCATGCAAAGGCAATGATGGAAGAGGAAATTCGCAAGGGGAATATCCCGTATGTCATCTACCGTCCGACCGGATATTTCTATGACATTGCCAAGGTCTTCAAGCCGTATATCGATAAGGGTGAGATGCAGTTATTGAAGGGATATCACAATATCCGTGCCAATGTTGTAGACTGCCCGGATTTTGCTGAATTCATCGTACAGCATATGGACGACAACAATGCCACATATGAAGTCGGCGGCAAAGAAACATATACATACGAGGAAATGGCAAAGATGTGCTTCAAGGCAGCCGGAAAACCATGTGTGATCAAGGACAGCCCGATCTGGATGTTCTCGATTCTGGCAAATCTGCCGAAGATCAAGAAGCAGGGAAAACACGATATCATCCTGTTCTCCAAGTGGACGCTGTCCCATGATCTGGTCGGCAAGGACGTGACCGGTGATGCATCGTTCAAAGAATATATCCAGGAGTATTTCGGAGGTAAGAACTGATGTTCCATCTTGATCCGTCGTATGTCGGCAAGGTATGGCCGGCATTCATGTGGGGCGTGACGCTTGTTGCGGCAGTCGGCTGCTGCATGGGCTTTAAGGAATTTGTATGGTTCATGTCCGTGGGTTATGGCTTTGCGGTCATGTGCATCGGTCTGTTCCATCTGGTATTCGGACTGATCGCGCATACACTGACACCGGCCACAGCAGTGCTTTCGATCCTGTTAGTCATCTACGGATATCGTCTGGGCGGTTATATCCTGAAGCGGGAGCTGACCAATAAGGCATACCGCAAGACGCTGGAATCCACCGGTTCCGCCAAGGCAATGCCATTGCCGGTTTCCCTGGTGATGTGGTGCTACTGTATGTGGATGTACACAGCGCAGACTTCCGCAATCACATATCGCGTCATGAACGGCGCAAAGGACAATATCTTTGCCTGGGTCGGCATTGCCATCATGGCGATTGCGATCGTTGGTGAGGCAACGGCAGACAAGCAGAAATCGGATGCCAAGAAGATCAATCCGAAGCGTTTCTGCGATACCGGTCTGTACCGGTATGTGCGCTGTCCGAACTATTTCAGCGAGATCCTTTTCTGGGTAGGTGTGACTGTTTCGGGCATTGGCGCCGTGCAGGGAAAGCAGTACTGGATCGTGATCATCGCACTGGTGCTGATCACCTTTGTCATGTACAATTCCGCCCAGCGTCTGGAACTGCGTCATGAGAAGACATATGGACTGGATCCGGAATACCAGAAGTATTCGGATACCGTGCCGCTGCTGTTCCCGTTTACGAAGCAGTATCATTCCATGAAAGTGTACAGAGACTGATATGAAAGAATTCAGTGTCCCGATGGCACTTGTGGATCTGATCCCGGTGGTGCTGTTTTTCCTGGCATCGCGCATAATCGTTAACGATCTGGACGCCTGCCGGACAAAGCTGTCATCCATTCTGTTTCAGATCGGTGCGTATCTTGTCACAGCCGCAGGCCTGCTCAAAGCTATCTACAAGCTGCTGTATGCACTTGGTGCCGGTGATTTTATCTGGATGAACAATCAGATGTTCCCCAACCAGGCGATCGGATTCCTGTTAGCAGGGATCGGACTGATGCTTTCGGTAAAGGAATATGGGAAAAGAGTCTATGCAATTCTGCCAACGATGGCGCTTGTCGGCATGATGGTCATTGGACTTGGCGCAATGGATGCGGCATTGTGCTCGCTTGCCGCAAAGAGAGGAAAAACAAAGGCGCTGGTGCTGTTTGTGGTTTCCTTCTTCCTGTCGCTTTGCATGGGATATCTTTCGTCCCGCAGCTTTGATACCGCAGCGATGAACTGGATCGCACAGGGTGTCAATATCCTTGGACAGGGGTGCCTGCTCGGCGGCAGTCTGGTGCTGAAAAAGAATGCATGATCCTGAACTGTATGATGATCAAGATAATCGTCATGCAGTTCTTTTTGTATGAATAAAATGTCGGTTTACAATTCCTAAACAAAAAGTTTGAAAAACATGTTGTATTACGGGGTGTGATAAGTATAATAATTATGGTTTCACTATTCTGAAAGTTTTGTTTAGCTATAGTAAACTTCAAAGGAGGCCGGAAATGATCGATATCGGAAAACGGATTCGTCAGCTCCGCATGCAGAATGATCTGACGCTGGAGGAACTGGCGTCGCGTACAGAACTGACAAAAGGGTTTCTGTCCCAGCTGGAACGCAATCTGACATCCCCGTCTCTGCAGACGCTGGATGATATTGCTGCAGCACTGGGCGTTACCATGTCACGCTTCTTTGCGGCAGCACAGGAAGAACAGGTCGTATTTACTGCGGAGGATGCATTTATCGATGCCCGTGATGATTATACGCGTCACTGGATCATTCCCAATGCCCAGAACAACCGCATGGAGCCGATCCTGATAGAGATCCATCCCGGATGTTCTTCAGACACGATCGAACCGCATAAAGGGGAGGAGTTTGGTTATGTCCTTCAGGGCAGAGTATGGCTGATCAGCGATTCCATCCCGGGCGGAAAACTCATCCGCAGGGGTGAATCGTTCTATATGAAGGGTAATGAAAGCTACAGGCTGCACAACCGCACAGAAAAGGAAGCTTCAGTGATCTGGGTCAGTACACCGCCCAGTTTCTGATCAGGGGAGGAAACACATGAAGAAACTGATTGAAATCAAAAATGTTGTCAAGACATTCGACAAGCAGGTCGTTTTGAAGGGCATCTCTCTGGACATCTATGAGAACGAATTTGTTACGCTGCTGGGACCATCAGGATGTGGAAAAACCACATTGCTGCGCATCATTGCCGGCTTCCTGGATCCGACAGAGGGACAGGTCATCATGGATGGCGAAGACATCGCAAAGATCCCGGCATATAAGCGGGACGTCAACACGGTATTCCAGCACTATGCACTCTTTCCGCATCTGGATGTTTATGACAATATTGCTTTCGGTCTGAATATCAAGAAAATGCCGAAGGACATCATTGACCAGAAAGTCATGCGTATGATCTCTCTGGTTGGTCTGGAAGGCTTTGAACACCGTGATGTCAGCCGCATGTCCGGCGGTCAGCAGCAGCGTGTTGCCATTGCCAGAGCGCTTGTCAATGAGCCGCGTGTCTTACTGCTGGATGAATCGTTGAGTGCACTGGACAAGAACCTGCGCAAGGAAATGCAGCTGGAACTGAAAGAGATCCAGAGAGAAGTCGGCATTACCTTCGTCTTCGTTACCCACGACCAGGAAGAAGCACTGACCATGAGCGATAAGATCGTCATCATGAAAGACGGTGAAATCGAACAGATCGGCACACCGCTGCAGGTCTATAACGAACCGATCAATGAATACTGCGCACGCTTCATCGGTGACTCCAACATCATCGATGCCGTCATGAAGAAGGACCGCCTGGTCAGCTTCGATGATCATGATTATGCATGCGTAGACTATGGCTTCGAAGAAAACGAGGCAGTGGATGTTGTCATCCGTCCGGAAGACATCGACATCGTCCCGCGCAATACCGGTCTGCTGAATGGTGAAGTCAAGTCCGTTCTGTTCAAGGGTGTGCACTATGAAGTCATTGCCGAGACCGCTTCCGGTACCAGCAAGACCGTTACGATGCATGTGACGGGACCGCAGGATGTCGAAAACGAAGAAGCACATGAAAAGATCAGTGCCATGAGCTTCTACATGGATCCGGAAGATGTCGAAAGCCTGACCGACAGTGAAGTCATTGCCCGTGCCAATGCACAGGCATGGAACGACAAGGACGAAAACATCTCCCTGTCCCACATCAAATACGATGTCAAACCGGAAGAGGGCGTATATCCGTGCGTATTCGCTACCGAAGCCGGTACCGAGATCCGCATCAATATCAAAGTCGTCAAGCCGAAGGCAGTTGAAGACACCGCCAATGAGGAATCCATCCAGGCATTCGATTTCTATAAGACCGTTGATGATATCAAAGAATCCATCGCCCTGGATACCGATCTGATCCGCTGGGCAGATGCCTATGCATGGGATACAGAAGACAATTCCCGTGTTGAGATCTGGGATGTCAAATATGACTTTGACGATGAAAATATTACCGAAGGTGATTATACGATCACCTTCTCCACACAGGGCCGCGAGCTCAAGATCGAAACAACAGATACGACCGAAGTCGGCGCACGCATCGGTCTGAAATGGAATCCTGAAGATATTCACGTCATGAGAAAGATGGGGTAGTACATCATGAAGAACTTTAACAAGATGGCGTATCCCTACATCATCTGGATGACCGTCATGATCGTTGTGCCGATGCTGATGATCGTCCTGTATGCATGCACGGTGCAGGGGAACAGTGTGCTGACATTCCAGTTCACACTGGAAAACTTTGCCCGCTTCTTCTCCGACAGCATCTTCCCGACTGTTCTGTGGCGGTCATTGAAGATGGCGGTGATCACAACGGTCATCTGCATCCTGATCGGATATCCGTGTGCCTATGTCATGGCAAAGATGAAACCGGACTCCCAGGCCATGGCAGTGTTATTGATCACACTGCCGATGTGGATCAACATGCTGGTTCGTACCTATGCATGGAAGGGTATCCTGGACTGGCTGCAGGCCGGCAGTGAGATCTCTGTCTATATCGGCATGGTATATAACTTCCTGCCGTTCATGATCCTGCAGATCTATACATCTTTGTCCAAGATCGATCCCAATTTGATCATTGCGGCCGGCGACCTTGGTGCAAATGACCGTCAGACATTTATGAAAGTGACGCTTCCGCTGTCACTTCCCGGTGTCATCAGCGGCATCACACTGGTATTCCTGCCGGCAGTATCCAGCTTCTTTATCCCGAAGCTGTTGGGCGGAGGACAGTATGTACTGATCGGAAACCTGATCGAAGACTACTTTATCAAGACCGGTGACTGGAACTTCGGTTCTGCCATTTCCCTGATCATGGCAATTATTATCCTGATTTCCATGTATGTCACAAGAAAGCTGGATAAAGCAGCGAAGGAGGACGACTGATGAAACAGAAACGCGGTATCCTCAGCAAGATCTACTTTGCACTGATCATGGTCTTCTTCTATGTGCCGATCGTATATGTTGTATTCTTCAGCTTTAACAGTTCGAAGTCACTGTCCAAGTTTACCGGCTTCTCCCTGAAATGGTATCAGGCAATGTTTGCCAACCGTTCCATCATGGAAGCAATCTGGTATACCGTATTGTGTGCAGTGATTGCGACGATTGTATCGACTATCGTCGGTACGATCACAGCGATCGGACTTTCCAAAAACCGCAAGGTCATCCGGGAACTGGTCACGCAGGTCAATAACCTGCCGATGCTGAATCCTGAGATCGTTACGGCGATCGGATTAATGCTGTTCTTTACTTCTCTGCGTATACAGACAGGCTTTACGACCATGGTACTGGCGCACATTGCCTTCTGTATCCCGTATGTCATGCTCAGCGTGACGCCGCGTCTGCGTCAGCTGGACCCCAACCTGTCCGATGCAGCGCTGGACCTTGGCTGCACGCCATGGCAGGCAATGACAAAAGTCATCATTCCCCAGATCAAGGGAAGCATTGTGGCAGGCGCACTGGTTGCCTTCTCGATGTCCTTCGATGACTTCGTTATTTCCATGTTTACGACCGGTCCTGGTGTTTCCAACATCTCGATCTATGTATATTCCAACGTTAAGCGCGTCAATCCGACGATCAATGCACTCTCTGCAATTATCGTCTATGTGATTACGATCGTGCTGATCATCGTCAATGTTGTTCCTATGCTCAGAGAAAGAAAACAGAAGAAGGAGGTACTCGATGCATAAAATTATAAAGACCGGCGTGGCCGGAGCGCTGCTTGTCCTTTGCGGCTGCAGCGGAAACGCTTCCGCACCGGAAGAAACAATTGATGCGCAGACCGAATACGGCTGCAATGTCCTGAATGTCTTCAATGCCGGTGAATACATCGCTGAAGATGTCGTTTCCAATTTCGAAAAGAAGTATAACGCCAAAGTCAATTACGATATGTTCGAGTCCAATGAGATGCTGTATACAAAGCTTCTCGGCGGCAGTTCCTATGATGTTCTGGTACCTTCTGATTATATGATCGAGCAGCTGATGCAGGAAAAGCGCCTGCAGCCGATCGACAAAAATGCAATGACAAACTACAGCAACCTGGATCCGTATGTGATTGAAATGCTGAAAGTCTTCGACCCGAATACAGAATATGCTGTTCCGTATTTCTGGGGTTCTGTAGGTCTGCTGTACAACCGCAATACGGTTGATGAAGAGACCATCAAGAAAGAGGGATGGAACATCTACCACAATACCGATTACAAGGGACGGATTTACTTCTATGATTCCCAGCGTGACGGCTTCATGGTTGCCTTCAAGGCACTTGGATATTCCATGAATACAGATAAACCGGAAGAGATCGATGCTGCCTTCCAGTGGCTGCGTGAAATGAATGCAACAATGGAACCGGCATATGTAACCGATGAGATCATTGATGACATGGTCAATGGCAAGAAGGATATTGCCATGATGTATTCCGGAGACGCTGCATATGTTATGAGCGAAAACCCGGATATGGCATGGTATGAGCCGGACCAGGGCACAAACATCTGGATCGATGCAATGGTCATCCCGTCCAACGCTTCCTGCGTACCGCTGGCAAATGAGTTCATCAACTACATCATCAGCATTGATGTACAGCGTGATAACTCCGAATATGTCGGCTACACCTCTGTTGATACAGCTGTTATTGAAGAACTGTCCAGCGAAGACGGAACATTCTTCGAGAACAGTGCATATCTGCCGCGCAATGGCTATGCGAAAGATGAAGTCTTCCACTACAACGAAGAACTCAAGGCAATGCTTGCGGACAGATGGACCAAAGTCAAGGTCAATAACTAAAATACTTACATAAGAAGATGCGGGCATCGTCCCGCATTTTCTTTTGCACAAAAGGAGCACCGGCATCATCTGCAGCGATCACCAGAGAGAAGAAAAGGGGACATACAGCTGAAGTGAAAAGTTAAGTTCCACTCCCAAGAGCGAAGCAAAACTGGTGGAAGTAAGTATTACAGAGACGGTGCTGAATTGAAGAAAACAGCACTGTTTTCTTGTAGAAATGAGTGATACTGGTAAAATGAAGATAGCA